>JAZNIQ010000327.1:0-12169 GCA_045577555.1 Candidatus Fimenecus sp. | reverse complement strand
TATATATTTTTTCAATTTTTTTATAAAAATTACGGTTTTTTAACAGTTTTTATGCGACTTGGGAAGGTTCCTCTGTATTTTCAGGTTTGCTTACCTCTTCTGTCACATTTTCTGTCACTTCTTCTTCGGTTACGGGTTCGGTTGTTGAAACCTCTTCGGACCAATATGCTTTACCCTCAACGGTGAGTTTTATTGTGCCACGATAAAGGTTATTTTCTTCGTCCTGTTTTTCAATGGCAGCCTTACCGAGAGCAAGTTTTGAGTTTAAATTCTGACTGTCAGTTTCACCAAGTTCAAGAGTTATTCTGCCCTGATAAACAAGTTTTATGTTATATATATCGGACAAATCAATTGAACTTATATCTTTTATGCCGACAGCATCACATTCTGCAAGCACTGTGCTGAGTTTTTCAAAAACTTTTTCTTCTTTTAGGACGATTGTTTCACCAATCTTGGCAGAGTCGATTTCTCCAAGATTTGCAAGGACAATACTTTCCCCTATTATTTCCAAATCTTTTTCAAGAACTTTACCTTTTTTATCAAGCAAGGTGAAATATCCGTTTGAAGCCACAGCCATATATGCATCTGTTTTAGTAATTATGATTTCAAGATTTGATGGGAGATGTCTTTTTATCTTCACCGAACCCACATATGGAAGTTCCTTGGAAATCTTATCATTTAATTTTGATTTTGAAAGAAAAATCAGGTTGTCACCTACTGATACATCCGATGCACTGATAACATCTTCAGCTGAATAAACAGCATCACCTGTTACGGTTATTTCATTAATATTGAAAAACAACATCAACGCCAGAATAACGCCTATGCAAAGAAATGCAACACCTAAAACTGAACGGATAATTATTCTTTTTCTTCTGTTTTTTCTTCTGCGCTGATTAGTGCGGTTAATTATACGCTCATTGTTTGAAAGCTGAGTATGATTTTTTTCAGAATGTTGTGTGTTTCTCATTACTTTTCACCCTTTTTATATCCGCACCCAAAAATTCAAGTACTTTTTCCGGTTCCTCATAACCTCTGTCAATATGGTGAATATCAGAAATTTCTGTTTCACCTCTTGCACAGAGTCCTGCAAGAATCATTGCAGAGCCACCACGCAAATCCGTTGCTTTTACATTGGCACCGTTAAGGGTTTTAACACCCTCAACCACAGCCATTCTGCCCTCGGCACTTATTTTTGCACCGAATCGGATAAGCTCACCGATATGCTTAAAGCGACTTTCAAATATATTTTCAACAAAAACGCTTGTACCCTCGGCAATGGTGGTAAGAGCCATCATCTGTGCCTGAACATCCGTAGGAAAACCCGGATGGGGCATTGTGCGTATCATTCGTATTCTTTTTAAATGCACGGGAGATGTTACTGTGACTTTTCTGCTGTTGACATCGATTGTGCAACCCGCCTCACGCAGAGGTTGAATAATAGGTCCGATATGCGACGGAATAATATCTTTAAGACAAACACTCCCGCCCGTGATAGCCGCACCAATCATATAAGTTGAAGCCACAATTCTGTCAGGAATAATGGTATGTTCTGCAGAGTGAAGTTGTGAAACACCTTCAATAGTGACTGTACTGTCACCCGCACCATAAATTTTTGCTCCGCAACGATTCAAAAAATCTGCCAAATCGCTGATTTCAGGCTCACGTGCGGCATTTGAAATAACTGTTGTACCCTTTGCAAGAGTTGCCGCAAGAATAATATTTTCAGTAGCACCAACACTTGGGAATGATAAAATAATACGTGTTCCGCAAAGACCTTTTTCCTCTGCTGAACAAACTATAAAACCATTTTCTGTTTCAACAGTTGCACCGAATTGTTCCATTGCAGACAAATGCAAATCAATGGGGCGAAGTCCGATTTCACAACCGCCGGGAGTTGAAAGCACCGCTTTTCCTATTCTGCCCAATATTCCTCCGAGAAAAACTATTGATGAACGCATTTCCCTCATAAGATTGTCGGGCACATCACAGCGTTCAACATTGCTTGAATCCACAGTCACCGTATGTCCCTCACGGGTTACGCTGCAACCCAGATAACGTAAAATTCTAATTGTTGCATCCACATCTGAAAGAAGCGGACAGTTATGTATAACGGAAATGCCGTTAACAAGGAGAGTTGCGACGAGGATTGGCAAAACGCTGTTTTTAGCGCCCTGTACTCCGATTTCGCCCCGAAGTTTTTTGCCACCTCTGACAATTATCTTATCCAATTTTCACACACCCTTTACAGTATAACCTTTGCGTCACATACTATGCTGTTTGTGGGAAAATTGTTATTTTAAACCAAACTAAAGTGATGTTATGATTTTACAGATTTCAGAAAGTGCATTTGTTTTTGCATTTTTACCTGCATTCAATGAAATTTTATTAAGCTTTGTTCTATCATTTTTAAGTTCACGGATTTTCTGTGCGAGATATCCACCGTCAAGGTCTTTTTCCTCAATGAGCACTGCACCGTCATTCTGTGCAAGAGTCATTGCATTATGAAACTGGTGATTTTCTGCCACATTTGGTGACGGAATAAGTATTGACGGTTTTGACAAAGCCTGAATTTCCGAAATTGAACTTGCACCTGCACGGCTTATTACCAAATCACAAGCCGAGAGACAAATATCCATATTATCAATGTACTCACGGATTTCAATATTAGTGCCTTTTCCGTAAGAAACACCTTTTTCAGTAAGTTTTTCTCCAACCCATTTACCGAATTTGCCTGTTGCGTGTAAGAAGCAGATGTTTTCTTCATCCTTCATAATTTCAAGCATATCAACAACCGCATTATTTATAGCATCAGCACCCAACGAGCCACCCATTGAGAGAACGAGCATATCGTTGTTATTAAGCCCCAGCATTGCACGGGAAAAATCGCGGTCTGCCTTTATAATTTCACGTCTTACGGGAAGACCTGTAACAACGGGAGGATTTTTGCATTTCATATGTTTTTCCGCTTCAACAGATGTAAGCATTACTTTATCAACTTTTTTTGCCAAAGCTTTATTTGCCACACCCGGAAAAGCATTCTGCTCATGAATTGCGGTTTTTATACCCATTTTCACCGCAGTACGAAGCACCGGGCCTGTTACATAACCGCCAAAGCCAACTACCACATCGGGTGAAAATTCTTTTATAATTTCTTTAGCATCTGACGATGCTCTTAAAGTGAGTGCTACGGTTTTTATATTTTCAATTAATCCCGAAATTGAAAGTTTGCGGGAAAGTCCGTTCATTTTAACTGTTTTTATGGAAAAACCTGCTTTTGGAACAATTTGTGTTTCCATTCTGCCCTCTGTACCCACAAAGAGAATTTCAGAAGACGGGTCAAGTCTTTTAATTTCATTTGCCACGGCAACGGCAGGATTTATGTGTCCGCCTGTGCCACCTGCAACGAATATAATTCTCATAAGTAATTACTCCTTTTTGCGTGCACTTCGGGAAACAGAAAGCACCATTCCCATTTCTGCAAGTAAAATAACAAGGGATGTACCGCCTGCCGAGAAGAATGGCAAGGAAATACCTGTATTGGGAAGCAGGTCACTTACAACTCCAATATTGAGTGCCACCTGAATACCAATCTGGAACACAATACCCATTACAAGCAATGCACCGAAACGGTCTTTTGCATTCATTCCGATTTTAATACCACGATATACTAAAAGTGCAAAAAGTATGATAATTGCTGTTGCACCTACAAAGCCTAATTCTTCACAAACAATTGAGAAAATAAAGTCATTCTGCGGTTCTGAAACATAGAGGTGTTTCTGTTTTGACTGACCAAGTCCTGTACCCAAAAATCCGCCTGATCCGATTGCATAAAGGGAGTTATTTGTCTGCCAGCGAGCATTCATAGGTGAATAATCCTTATCAAGCCACGCTGTAATTCTTTCGCCTGCATATTCTTCAAGAATCTGCGGATTTGCAATAAGGACTATAACCGCAATTATTACAACCACACTTCCTATTGCAAACCATCTGCCCTTTACTTCACCAAGCCAGAGTACTGTAACACCCAAAGCTAACATAAGGATTGTACCTGAAACGTGATTTTCAAGATATACAAGTCCTGCAAAAAGTAAAATAAGCAATCCGTAACAAATAACACTTGTAAAGGATTTATAGACTACAACTCTGCCGTTTGTCATACGGTCAATTGTTTTACAAATTGCCATTTCACTCGGCACTCTGCCTGTAACACCCTTATAATTTCGTTCAAGAAGAAGCGCTAAAATCAATATCAGACCGATTTTTGCAATTTCTGATGGTTGGAAAGTAACAAATCCCAAGTCAATCCAACGATAAAATCCCGGTTGAACACTATCAGGCAAAAGTCGAACAAGAACAAGTAAAAACAACGAGACAGGCAAGCCGATAATTGCCGCTAATCTGAAATATTCATATCTTATATGTGAAATTCCGAGCATTATAACAATACCGATAACCGCATAGATTATCTGTCGTGAAAAGATGTATGTGCTGTTACCGCCACGGTTGTAATAGCTGTAAGTATAGCTGGCAGAAAACAGCATAATAAGACCAATAGTTACAATGGTCATTAATATAAGAAAGAAAGGAATATCCATTGAACCCTTTGCAAAGAAGGTATTCCAGACTGTATTCTTTTTCTTTACATTTCTTTTTGTTGCCATCTTCTCACCGCCTGAATTAAAGTTAAAAACTGATTATTTGTTTATAATTCCGTACCAATAAAGTGCAAGTCCTACTGCACAACCAATCATATTTACAAGTGTAAATACCGTTACGATTTTGCGTTCTTTCCATCCGCACATTTCAAAATGATGGTGAATTGGTGCCATTTTAAAAATTCGTTTGCCGTGTGTAATTTTATAGTAACCAATTTGAATAACATCGGAAAGTGCTTCAATTACATAAATTATTCCCAAAAATACAAGAATTAACGGACAGTCAACTGCATAAGCCAATGCTACTACCATACCGCCCAAGAACATTGAGCCTGTGTCACCCATCATAACCTTTGACGGATAGTAATTCCAGATAAGATAGCCAAGGCATCCGCCTGCAAGGCTTGCAGCAAGAATACTGATTCCGAAAAACTTTGTCATAAGTGCTGCAACACAGAATGCGATTGCGGTAACTGAAGTTACGCTTGCACAAAGTCCGTCAACACCGTCAGTAAAGTTAACTGCATTGACTGCACCATAAATTACACAGATACCGAAAATCCAGAAAAACCATTTAAGGTCAACTGCACCCACAAAAGGTATTTTCATATAGGTAAGTCCGTTTACATAAAGAGCAAAAAGATAACCAATTATGATTATAACCTGTGGGATTGTTTTTTGAATTTCCGTAAGTCCTAAATTTCTCTTTTTAACAACCTTGATATAGTCATCGGCAAAGCCTACAAGTCCAAGACCGATTGCAAGGATAACACCTGCAACAAGTTTAACTTTTAACTGGTCAGGAATTATATGCTCACTTGAAAAAAGATTTCCGCCCATAAAGTGGTCTGTAACGAGAACACAGACAACTGAAACAATTGTACTGATTATGAACATTATTCCGCCCATAACGGGTGTTCCCTGTTTTGACTTATGCCATGCAGGGCCAATATCAAGAATAGTCTGACCGAATTTTAAACGTCGAAGCCATGGAATAAGTGCAAATCCCAATAAAAATGCAATTATAAAGCTTAAAACTGCCGCCATTGCCAATGCTGCATAAATATTCATAACAACAACTCCTTATTTTACATCCCACTGTTCGTATATTTTTTCAAAAACCTCTTCAAGTTTCATTCCGCGACTTGCTTTAAAAAGCAAGGTGTCATTTTTTTTGATTTCACTTAAAAGAGCTTTTACAAGGTCTGTTTTATCGGTAAATGCAAAAACCTCGGACAGTCCTGATTTTTTTGCACTGTCAGCCATAAACTGTGACTGAACACCATATGTGTAAAGCATATCAACGCCACATTCAGCCGCATACTCACCAACATTTCTGTGTGCAGTTTCGCTGTAACTACCCAATTCAAGCATATCACCAAGAACTGCAATTTTTCTGCCTTTTGCGATTTTGCAAAGGGAATTAAGTCCTGCTTTTTGTGAATCGGGGCTCGCGTTATAGCAATCCTCAATAACCGTAATACCGCCAATTTCACGAACTCTTTGTCGCATTCCCGAAGGAACATAATTTTTAAGTCCATCAGCAATTTTTTCAGGAGAAACACCGTATTCAAGGCCTACTGCAAAAGCGGTTAAAGCATCGTAAACATTGTGAATTCCAACTGTGGGGATTGTGATTTTTTGCTTTATATCACCTTTTACAGCAACAAATTCTGTTGTGAGTCCGATTTCTGTGATGCTTTCTGCCAAAACATCACAGTTTTTATTTTCAATACCGAAAAACACTACTTTGTAATCGTCTGTTTTTACGGTTGAAAGCATATCGTTATCACCATTAAGGAAAAGTGTTGCTCCCTTCTCAAGTCCGTGAAGAATTTCAAGTTTTGCACCTAAAATACCTTCTCTTGAACCAAGATTTTCAATATGGGAAACACCAACATTAGTGATAATTGCACAGTCAGGTTTTGCACATCGGGAAAGCACAGAAATCTGACCTGCACCATCCATACCCATTTCAATAACGGCGTTTTTTGTTGTGTTTTCAAGGCGGAAAAGTGTACGCGGAACACCGATTTCATTGTTGAGATTTCCCTCAGTTTTAAGGGTTTCACCGCACTTCTCCATTACACAGGCAACCATTTCCTTTGTAGTGGTTTTGCCCACACTTCCCGTAAGACCTATAACTGTCAAATCGTTAATTGAGCATCTGTAAAAACTTGCAAAATCGAGAAATGCTTTTTTAGTATCCTCAACATAAATCACGGGTGCCTTGCACTCCACTTTTCTGTGACAAACCACAGCACCTACGCCCTTTTCTGCCACATCGCACACAAAATCGTGTCCGTCAAATCTGTCACCTTTAATGGCAAAAAACAAAGTATTTTCATCCACATCGCGACTGTCAATTGACACACGATTTATTATATTTTGAGAATCCGCAAATGTTCCTAATGCCTTTGCAATTTCCGATACTTTTAAGTTCATTGTTTTCTCCCATATCAACTAAAATATGCTTTTATGATTTCTCTTTCATCAAAAGGAATTTTTTCATTTCCGATAATCTGGTATGTTTCGTGCCCCTTACCTGCCAGTAGCACCACATCGCCTGACCTGGCTTTGCCAAGTGCAAATTCTATTGCCTGACGACGATTTTCAATAACCGCAATCCGTGATTTTGATTTTTCCATTCCGCAGAGAATGTCATTGATAATCAACAAAGGATTTTCCGTACGGGGATTATCACTCGTGACAACGGCATAGTTTGAAAGTTCCCCTGCAATTCTGCCCATTTCTGCACGTTTGGACTTATCTCTGTCACCACCGCAACCGAAAACAAGGATTATTTTTCCCCTTGTGATTTCACGGACACAGGAAAGAATATTCTTAAGTCCGTCGGGGGTGTGAGCATAGTCTATCATAACTGTAAAATTCCTTGGTACAGGTACGATTTCTCCCCTGCCCTTAACAGGTTTTAAGGTGCTGACAGCCTTTGAAATCTCATCAATATCAAATCCGAGATTTAATAAAACCGTTGCTGCACAAAGAGAGTTATATACTGTGAATTTACCGTAAAGTGCCGAACTCATACGGCTTATGCAATCCATTCCGACAAACTCATATTTAATTCCGTTTTCGTTACAGACTATGTTTTTAGCCGTATAATCTGCCTTGTCTGAAACTGCAGAATAGGTTATTGTTTTGCAATTTATTTTATCAAGAATTTGTGATGTTACCTCATCATCCGCATTAACACAGGCAAAATCCGACTGTCTGAAAAGTTCAAGTTTTGCATTTGTGTAGTTCTCCATTGAGCTGTGATAATCGAGATGCTCAGGTGTTATGTTTGTAAGTGCCGAAGCACAAAAATCAACCCCATAAACTCTCTTTTGTGCCAATGCCTGTGAGGAAACCTCCATTACACAGTATTCACACCCGGCATTTACCATATCACGAAAGAGCTTTTGTAATTTCATAGGTTCGGGGGTTGTTAGCACTGACTTTACTTCTTTATTTCCCGAGTTGTTTGTTACTGTTCCTATCAAACCGCATTTTTTACCCAGAAATTCAAGAATCTCCTTGATATAAAAGCAGGTTGAGGTTTTGCCGTTTGTTCCTGTAACACCTATAATTTTAAGTTGTTTTGAGGGATTACCGTAAAAGTTTGACGCTATCTGTGACAGGGCACATCGCGTATCCTCCACAATAATCTGCTGTGGGATTTTTAAATCCCTGTTTGTGACAACAGCCACCGCACCTTTTTCAAGCACCTTATGCGCCAGAGAATGTCCGTCACAACGATTACCGTCCACACAGACGAAAAGTGCATTTTCTAAATTTTCGTTATCCTTATCCGTTACTCTTTCAACGTCCCTTTCCTCATACACATCCTGTGTTTTCACACCTTTAAGAAGTGAAGAAAGTTTCATTGTTTTACCTCATATTAATCTGTTACATTTTCGCTTGAACGGAAGTAAACAGTAATTACATAGCCAACTTCGGCAGTCGTATCCTTTGCCACACTTTGCTTGTATGATAAAACCTGACCTGCGCCTTGAGTTGTACCTGCGATTTTTATGTTAAATCCTGCATTTACTGCAATCCTGTTAGCCTCAGCAAGTGTAAGTCCTGTAAGGTCGGGAACAACAGCCACTTGTTTTTCTGTTGTTTCCTCTGTATAAACCACAATCACGCCGCCTTTTGGCATTGTCTGATTTGATGACGGCATCTGTGAGATTACTGTTTCACCCTCACCTACAATTTTCACTGTAAATCCGCTTGCTTTTGACTTAACTGTTTCTGCACTTTCACCGATAAGGTTTGGCGCAGTTACTGTTGCCTGTGCAAGTTCTTCGTCACTATATTCAGGGTCAACATTTAAGTAAGCTAAAATGTTTTCAAAAATTCTACCCGCTACCGGTGCAGCACCTGCACCACCTGTTGCATAATACTGCGGTTCATCAACTGCGATGAAAACTGCAATCTGCGGGTCGTCCGCAGGAGCAAATCCTGCAAAAGAAGCAATACTCTGGTCGGCTGCATTTGCACCGATTTTTTCACTTGTACCCGTTTTACCTGCAATATGATAACCTGCCACATAGGCATTTTTTGCTGTACCCCACACAACAACCTGTTCCATAAGGTCAGTCATAATATCTGCAGTCTTTTCGGAAATTACCTGTCTTTTAACAACAGGGTCTGTTTCAGAAACGATATTTCCGTCACCGTCAAGCACTTTTGCAACAATATAAGGTTTCATAAGTTTTCCGCCGTTACCTAAGGATGCTACTGCTGTAATCATCTGAATTGGTGTTGTCTGGAAAGTCTGACCGAATGATGCTGAAGAAAGTTCTGCTATACCCATTTTGGAAACATCGTAATATGTTTTACCTGCAACGGGAGCAGCCTCTGACGGCAAGTCGATGCCTGTTGTTTCAGTAAAGCCGAAAGCCTGGAAATATTTGAAGAAAGTTTCTTTACCCATTTTTTGACCCATTGTAATAAAAAATGTATTACAAGAATTTGGTAATGCCTCGGCAACGGTCTGTGTGCCGTGGGCTTTATGGTTAAAGCAATGCTGTGAATAATTGGCAACCTTGATTGAACTTGTGCAATTATATGTTGTTTCCGGTGTCATTACACCTTCTTCAAGAGCGGCTGCCGCAACGAAAAGTTTGAAAACTGAACCGGGTTCATAAGAGTCAGTTATTGTTCTGTTTCTCCATTGAGAATAGAGTGCGTTTGTTTCTGCCTGTTGCTTTTCCTTGGCATCCTCTAATTCCTCAATCGCTTTGATTACAGCATCAGAATGAATTTTATAAGGTGCATTAAGGTCGTAGTCGGGCATAGTTGACATTCCGAGAATTGCGCCTGTTTTAACATCCATTACAATTCCGTAAGCGTATTTTGCCTGAGTTTCTGAAAGTGCCTGTGCAAGTTGCTGTTCAAGGTAATACTGAATAACCTCATCTATTGTAAGAACAAGGCTGTAACCCTGTTTTGCATCGAAAGTGGTTTCATAATCATTTGGCATTTCACCTGCAAGAGCATTTTTTGCAGTGATAATTCTGCCTGCCTCACCTGTTAAAGCCTCGTTATATTTAAGTTCAAGACCTGAACGACCAATATCCTCCGAGCCTGTAAAACCAACAACAGTTGAAGCAAATGAGCCAAGCGGATAATAACGCTTTGTGTCAGGGTCAATGCCCACAATTGTACCTAACTTTTGGTCTTTATGTTCTGCTAAATATTCCTGAAGTGCTTTTTTCTTGCTATTATCAATCTGTCCTATAATTTTCTCGTATCCGCTTTGTGAACGGTTAACTTTTTTTGTAACTGTTTCTTCATCAAGGTCAAAAAGGTTAACAAAACCATCGACAAGCAACTGTTTTTGCTCATCGGTGGTTATTTTTGACGGATTTATATATACAAGCCATGCAGATGCGCTTTGTGCGATGACTTTCATATTAGAATCATAAATTGTACCGCGGTTAGCGGCAATTACAGTATCACTCAGCTGATTTCTTTCTGCTTTAAGGCGATACTCCTCACCATTTATAATCTGCAACCAGAAGAGATTTCCGATAATTAAAAGCAATGCAACGCAAAAAATTATAAATGCTCTAAGAGAACGTGCCTCCATCATTTTTGTTGGTTTTTTATTCATTTTCCGTCACACTCCTTTTAATTTTGCAAACAAAAAATTTGCTTTTTAATAAAACAACGAGAGTTAATGACATTTAGCCCCAACTCTCCTTTTGTTTTCATATTAATATATTATACTTACTTTTCTTTTATTACCGAGGACAAACCCGTGTCCTTACCGTTTGCCACAGCAACATAGTCATCTGCTGACAAGTCAACATAAACAACCTGATAATCCTGAACCTTTACCATACCCAATTCATTTGCGGCATAATCTTCTACATTATTTATGGATACGATTGCGTTGAGTTCGTTATTGAGTTTGATTGTATCACTCTCTGCCAACTCAATTTTGTTTTCAACGGAATTTATTTCACGGTTGATTTCATCAAGTTGAACACGGCTGTAAATTGCAATAGCCATAAACATAAGTATAGCAACTGCAATACACATAATTTTTATCGCCTTTTTGGTTTCTGCCGCAGTCTGCTGACGCACCTGAGCCGCAGTCATTGCTGTTTTCTTAACAAGTTCAAGTTGCGGTCTTCTTTGCGGTGCAGGTTTTACCTTAGGCGCTGCAGAACCGTTATAAGCCACTATTTTTGAATTTCTGTTGTAATTGTTATATGCATAAGCATTTCTGTTCTGTTGCGCCAATTTTCTCTTCCTTTACTTTAATTTATCTTAATCTTTCAATTGTTCTGAGTTTTGCACTTCTGCTTCGATTATTCATATCAAGTTCTGACTGTTTTGCAGATAACCCCTTATGAATTATCTTGCCCTCGGGAGTGTTGCCGCACACACATACGGGAAACTCTTTAGGGCAGGTACACCCTTTTGTAAATTCACGGAATTTTTCTTTAACCGTTCTGTCCTCAAGGGAATGGAAAGTAATTATTGAAAGTCTTCCGCCAATTTTAAGGCTGTGAAACATATCGTCAACCGCATCTGAAAGAATTGAAAGCTCATCATTTACTTCAATTCTGATTGCCTGAAAGGTTTTTCGTGCAGGATGACCTTCACGACGATATTTTGCAGGAACTGAATCCTTTATAATCTCTGCAAGTTCAAGAGTTGTTTCAATAAGTTTCTTTTCTCTTGCTTTAACGATGTTTCTTGCTATGCTTCTTGCAAATTTTTCTTCACCGTAACGACTGATAATATTAGTTAACTCCTGTTCGGAATAACCATTTACCACGTCAAAGGCACTTTTGCCTTTTTTACTCATTCGCATATCAAGAGGTGCATCCTTATGGAAGGAGAAACCTCTCTCGGCAGTATCAAGTTGAAAAGAACTGACACCTAAATCCGCCAGAATTCCGTCAGCCTGTCTGCCATTCAGAATTTCTTTTATACTACTGAAATTATCATTGACTATCTCAACCGCGGGATTATCCCAAGTCGGAGGC
>JAZNIQ010000326.1:0-2430 GCA_045577555.1 Candidatus Fimenecus sp. | reverse complement strand
GTTGATGAATTCAAAGAAAATCCTGGCTCATTTTTTGGATGGATTTACTTTACAATCACACTTTGCTTTTTAGCACTTGCTTCTTATTTCTTTGTTCCTGCACTTTCAATCGTGTTTATTGCAATCGGTCTTCTTATTTGCGTGTTACAGTTTGGTCTTTATAAGAAAACTGTTGATAAATGTTTTAAAGAGAAAATTGGTCACAATGCTGCAGGTTTTAAAAAGCCAACAGGGGAAGTAAAGCGTAGAATTATTTTTAATGGTCACCCTGATGCTGCTTGGGAATGGCCATTCAAGTATATGTTTACATATCTTGGATTTGATATTCATATGATGGTCTGCTTCGTTGGTGCTTTTTATACACTTGGAATTGCAATTGCTCGTCTTGTAGGTGCTGTTGAGGGTGAACTTGCAACAAAACTTGGCTTGGGTGCTTTGGTATTTGTTCCTTTCTGGTTCGGACTTTACTTTATGTGGAACAGCAAGAGGATAGTTGATGGTGCTAACGATAATCTTTCAGGATGCTATATCGGTATCGCAATTCTCAAAATGCTTAAAGAAGAAGGCATTGAACTCGAAAACACAGAAATTGGTGTTGTTCTTACAGGTTCAGAAGAAGCAGGTCTTCGCGGTGCTAAAGCATGGTGCGAGGCTCACGCACACGAGTTCAACGACGTTCCTACATTTGTTTACTCTTATGATACAATTACTCAGCCTGAATATATGCAGGTAAACTATCGTGACCTTAATGCAACAGTTAAAGTTGATAAAGATGTTTCAGATTTGTATTATGAAGCTTGTCAGGAATTAGGAATAAAATGTGGTAAGGGCGTTGTTCCTCCACTTGGCGGCGCTACTGATTCAGCAGCATTTGCTCAGGCTGGTATGCGCTCAACAGGTGTTACAGCACTTAATCACGCTCTTCCTGATTTTTATCACACAAGACTTGATACTCCTGATGCTCTTCATAAGGGTTGTCTTGCAGATTGCTATGCAGCAAGTGTTAAGGTGCTCGAAATGTTTGATAATGGGGCAAAACAGTAATATAAATGGCAAAATTAAGGTTTCATCATAAAATATTAATTCTTCTTGCAATGTTGTTTGTTGCATTTGGAATGTGGTATTTTGAAACAGGATGTCTTTTTGAACGATTTATAGGAATTCCGTGTTTAACTTGCGGAATGACAAGAGCTTTCTTTGCATTTTTAAACGGAGATTTGTTTTGGTCTTTTAATTTGCATCCAATGTTATTATCAATACCTATTTTGATAATTATGTTTATGTTCAGTGATAAACTTTTTATTGGCAAACAAAAACCTGTGTTTGTTGTTTTACTTGGACTTATAATTGCAGGTTTTGTATTGAATTATATCTTTAAGTTTTAGGAGAATACACATGTATTGTAAAAATTGTGGTCATGAACATGACCCTAATGCTTATGTTTGTATGAATTGCGGAGTTGCAATAGGAACAGGGGAATCATATTGTGCTAATTGTGGTTCACAAGTATTTCCGGGTATGAGGGTGTGTATTAATTGCGGTGTTTCACTTTCAAATAACAATGTTGTTGTAGGTGAACAAAAATCAAAACTGGCTGCAGGTCTTCTTGGTATATTTTTAGGATATTTAGGTATTCATAATTTTTATCTTGGTTATACAGGTAAAGGTGTAGCACAGCTGCTTATTACAGTACTCAGTTGTGGAGCGGGTGCCATGATAACAAGCATATGGGGACTAATTGAGGGAATTTTAATTTTGACAGGCTCAATAAATAAGGATGCAAACGATATTCCTTTAAAAGATTGATTTTTTATTACCCTTCGTCATACGAAGGGTAATAATTTTTTCAAAATATGATTGAAATAAACAAAGCATTATGCTATAATTACGATATTAAATTTATGAAAGAGGGATTTTATGAAAATCAATGAACTTTTGCATAAAGTTTATGGCACAAATCCTAATATTCCAGACAGTCTTCAACCTAAAGAAGCACTTGCTTACGGTATTGCTGGTTTTGGTCAGAACTTTATTTGCACAATCATAGGTTCATATCTTACTATCTTCTTGACAGATGCTCTTCTTTTTGGCGCTGAAGGTGTTACAATCGGCTCACTTGCTGGCTCAATGGCGGTTGCTTATTTGATGCTTGGTACTCGAATTTTTGATGCTTTCAATGACCCGATTATGGGCTCAATTGTTGATAAAACAAGAACCAAGTGGGGCAAATGTCGCCCATATCTTAAATGGATGGCATTTCCGATTGCTGTAATGACAATTGCATGTTTCTTACCTGTGTTCCAGGCAAAAGCAACATCAACATTCATCATTATTGCAATTGTTTATGTTATTTGGTCTGTTGTTTACACAGTTGCTGACGTTCCATATTGGGGACTTTCAACTTGTATGACCAATGACACGGTTGTTCGT
>JAZNIQ010000325.1:0-3171 GCA_045577555.1 Candidatus Fimenecus sp. | reverse complement strand
ATCAAGCATTTTGGGTGAAGAATAAAAGCAAAATCTCGTTAGTATTAAATGCGGTTGGAGCACTCCTTTTTATCATTAGTTTGCAACCGTATGCAGCAGCGTTTCTGTTCATCTTTTTGGTAATAAAGGTGTTAATGCTCGTAAAATGGCAATGATACGAAGAGTATCATCGTTGTGATGCCCTGTTTCTTGTGGTCGTTCATACCTTCTCTTAAAATGTGTTTAGGCAAGAGCCAAATACTAAAAGGAAGGTTGAATAAAAATGAAAAAGAAAAACCAGAAAAACTTCTGCATTGCAATATGTATGCTTATTGCATTTGTGATGTGGACGGTAGCAATTCGTTTTATTGATGTGCAAGCAATCGGACCGCAAGAGTCATCTGTTGGATTTGCAACGATTAACCAGTTCGTTCATACCCTCACTGGTGTGCATATGTCCCTGTACACCATCACAGATTGGCTGGGTCTGGTACCTCTTATGTTTGTAATGGGATTCGGTACTCTCGGACTTATTCAATGGATTAAGAGAAAACACCTCTTGAAAGTTGATTATAGTATCCTTGTTCTTGGCGGATTCTATATCGTTGTGATGGCGGCATTCGTTCTCTTTGAGGTGCTTGTCATAAATTACAGACCCGTGTTGATTGATGGAATTTTGGAAGCATCTTATCCATCATCAACGACAATGCTTGTGATGTGTGTCATGCCGACTGCAATAATGCAGTTTGATACCCGCATCAAAAACGATGTTCTCAAACGATGTGTTACTTATGCAATTACAGCTTTTATTGTATTTATGGTAATTGGAAGACTTGTTTCGGGTGTGCATTGGTTTACCGATATTATCGGTGGTGCTTTGCTCAGTACAGGATTTGTGCTGATGTATCGTGCTATTATCAGTTTGGAAGTTAAATAAATTCCAATTTGTAGGTGAGATAACATTTCCCCACTTTGCTAACCGCACCACAGGCAGCTATCGCTAACAACTAATTTCTGATTAGTTCGGATAAGTGAATAACTAAAACGAATCCCCTTGGAGCAATCCAAGGGGATTTTTTATGTGTTGAACAGAAAAGTAAAAAGTGGTATAATTATCTCAACAAATGAGAATTTTACGGGTGGCTCTGTATGTTTACTACAAAAACAAAATCTAACGATATTTTCCAATTACCAAAAATAACAGTAGATTTCATGAGAGAAATGGGCTTTATTAAACCAATGCATGGAGTAGGTCAACCACCTTTTATAGGCATTGATTTTTCGATGTGTGATTATCTAAAAAAAGCACATATTCCGTATTCCCGTCTACACGATGTCGGAGGACCGTTCGGTGGAAATCTTTACGTGGATATCCCTAATATTTTTCGTGACTTTTCTTGTGACCCTGAAGACCCTCAGAGTTATGATTTTGCTTTTACTGACTTACTCATAAAAGAACTTATTGAACGTGAAATTGAGCCATTTTTCCGTTTGGGTGTTACGATTGAAAACTATCGTAAAATTAAAGCTTACCGAATCAACCCACCAAATGACTATGAAAAATGGGCAAAAATCTGCGAAGGTATTATCCGTCATTACACAGAGGGTTGGGCAGATGGTTTTCACTATAAAATAACCTACTGGGAAATTTGGAACGAACCAGACAATTTTGAAGACCCCGAAGAAAATCAAATGTGGACTGGTACACCCGAAGATTATTACAAATTATATGAAGTTGCATCAAAACACTTAAAAGAAATTTTTCCACACCTAAAAATAGGCGGTTATGCAAGTTGCGGTTTTTATGCTATTACAGATAGTCATACTAACGTTGGTGCCTGTTCACCAAGATACCAGTATTTTATTGATTTCTTTGACGGATTTTTAGCATATATTAAGTCGCATAATTGCCCTCTCGACTTTTTCTCGTGGCACAGTTATGCAGACGTTGAGGCAAATATCAAGTGGGCAGAATACGCTCGAAACAAATTAAATGAGGCAGGCTATAAAGATACAGAGCACACTTTAAACGAATGGAATTGGCAACCTGAATTAAAAGGAACAACCAAACACGCTACACTCACTTGTGCAATGCTACTCTCTTTACAAAACACATCACTTAACAGTGCAATGTTTTATGACGCAGGTTGCAATACGGGAATATATGCAGGACTTTTTGACTGTGCAACATTCAAACCCTTGCCAACCTATTATTCCTTTGTAGCTTTCGGTGAACTTTACAAACATGGTAAACAAGTTTATGTCGGTGAATTGCCCGAAAAAGTATATGCTTGTGCATCAAAAGAAAAAGACGGATGCTTTGTTATAGCAAACACAAATGAAAAAGATATAAATATTACTCTTGATGTGAATGGTATAAGTGATATAACGGAATGTAAAATTATAAAAAACGGTGTTGTTTGGGAAGATTATGAATTTAAAAATATCCTCCCCGCAGAATCTGTAATTTATATTAAATTCGATTTATGATACCATTCATAAAAGAACTTTATATTCAAAAGATAAACAAACTTGAATTTGTGGAGATGTCATTATGGAGTTAAATGTTAATTCCCCAGCATATTATACGGACCATTATGGAATTGATAATGAAGTTTATAAATTTTTTCAAAAAGCTTATTTTTACTTTTCAGATAAAGAATATAGTGAAATATTAAAATTTGTCGGTATTTTACCAATAGCAGCACCGCAGGAGCTATATGATAGCGGTGCTTGGAAAGAATCTGTGCAATTAATAAGCAATAAAAGTTGTGCTATAATTTCCCTAAGAATGAACTTTGAAGAATACTATGGTGCTGATAGTACTAAAAAAATAATGTTAACAAAAGAATTGATTTTAAAAGGCATAAGAACAATAAAATCAAGAGTTGGTTTTAATTATGAAGAATTTGAAAGAGATTTTAATCAGCTAAGTATTGATTAACAAATTCCAATTTGTAGGTGAGATAATATTTCCCCACTTTGCTAACAGCAACACAGGCAGCTATCAAAGGCTAATTCTTAACTGAATTATTCGGAAAAGCAAATAACTAAACGAATCCCCTTGGAGCAATCCAAGGGGACTTTTTATGTGTTGAACAGAAAAAGAAAAAATGTTATAATATAATCAATTCAGAAAACTTGAATTTGACGGTCAATTCTTACTCTACCATAGGTTTACTTCTCCTCACT
>JAZNIQ010000324.1:0-2509 GCA_045577555.1 Candidatus Fimenecus sp. | reverse complement strand
TCCGACTTCATTGCCTATTTTAATTGGAGTAACTTTTCCGTCTTTAATCTCACAAGAAATCTCAACCGTATCAGTTTCTTCAAGAAAATCTATCGATTTGCAGGTGTTAGGCACACAAGCGATAATCTTTTTATCACTCTTGCCGTTTTTAGCATCAATAATTCCAAGGGCAACACCAGCATAGCCACCGTCGTCAGGGGCATACATATCAAAATGCCACTTGCTTTCACGCTTATTACCTGTTTCACTTGCCATATATGAATTTTCACGAAGCCCATAGTAATATTCAAAAATTTCAAGGGCTTTTTCGAAGTTGTTTTCAATATCAATGTGCGACAATTCTTCTGTCATTTTTTCGTTTATATCTGCAATCTGCTCGCCACGAGTCATAGGCGCTTTGAGTATATTCTCAACTGCCTTTTCACGATTATAGAAATAATACATATATTCGTTAGGCACATACTGTTTGCGCATTAAAAACTCTTTGTCGAAATAGCGCAAATCTGTATTTTTATATGCCTCATCATCACTTACAATTTTACTTGTAATATCAACACCGTCTGCCTTGATATATTCAAAGAATGACAAATGATTAAGCCCATAGCAAAGTGCGTCAAGATGATTTTCAGGGTAACCATAAAGTTCTTCAAATCGTCTTAGCATTCCACTTGGAGCATCACAAATACCATAGGTAAAATCATAACCCATATCGCGTAGTGTCTGGGACACAACACCTGCTGGATTCGTAAAATTAAATACCATAGCACCAGGTTTTGCATATTTTTTCACTAACTCACAATACTCTTTAAGTGCAGGAATACTGCGCATGGCGAAAGAAAAACCGGCAGCACCTGTTGTTTCTTGCCCTAAAATGCCCATGTCAAGAGCAATTCTTTCATCACGACATCTCATTCTGTCGCCACCTGCACGGATTGTCGTTATCACGTAATCTGCATCTTTAATTGCTTCAATTGGGTCTGTTGTAAGAACAAAGTCCATAAACGGACAAAGACGGCGAGAAACCTCTCTCGCCATCTTACCGTAAATGTTTAACTTTTGCTCATTGTTATCCATAAAGACGAGCTGTGTTATACCCATCTTTTCGGCTCTTCCCGCAATGCTTTTTGCTAAAAACATTGAACGGACTCCGCCACCACCGATAACTGCAAGTTTCATAATATTCACCTATTAAAGTACGTCAAAGATATTACTTTCACCTGTGATAAGGTTCATTGTAAGGCTCTTGTCAACACCATCTTCTGTAAAGTCAAGACGAATTACATCTTCACCAACAAATTCAGCCATATTAACTTTATATGCCTTATCTTTGAAGAAATCTTTAAGAACATCAATTCTGTTATCGTCAAAGTCACCTGCGTTATCAGAAACAAAGAGAACATTACCACAAACGCTGTTTACTTTACCGTGAAGGAGTTTCTGTTCCCAGTTGTATCCGATATTGATGTCACGAAGGAAGAATACATCAGGGTCATTACAGAATGCTCTGCCGTCAAGGTGATTACGGAAGATTGTGTTTGTAATTGCATTTTGTGATGAAGGAATTTCAGCATTGAATCTGATACCTGTTACGATTGAGTTGATATTAAGACTCTTTTTAAGTTCAAATCTCCAGTTCTTGTTTACGTCGCAAGAAATACGACAAGCATCAAAGATACCCATACAAGCACCGAGTGGCACACCACAACCAAGAATCCACTTGTCACCACAAGCTTCACGGAGTAAGTCAACACCATCACACATAATTTCGCCACGGGTTTTACCGTTTCTTGGCTCAATACACTGGCTGTAAAGGAAGTCAAGTTTTACCATATCATATCCCCATACATTGAGGATTGTGTCAAAGAATTTCTTGATGTATGCACGAACTTCAGGGTTGTAAATATCAAGAGTATATGCACCGCCCCAACCTTGGCAACCGAGCATCTTTTTGCCGGATTTATTCCATCTGATAAGCCAGTCAGGATGCTTTTTAGCAATCATAGATGAGCATTGTGCAGAGAAAGGAGCAACCCAGATACCTGCCTTGTAGCCCTTCTTGTGAATTTCGTCTGCAATATATTTCATGCCCTTGGGGAATTTTTTGTGGTCAGTAACAAGCCAGTCACCAACTGCGTGCTGATAACCATCGTCAACCTGGAAGATGTTAACTTCTTCACTTGCTCTGTCAAGACCGTTAAGGTCACGGATGATAATATCTTCGTTGATATTCTGGAAATAGTTATACCATGATGTATAACCTGAAAGGTGCTTGATTTTTGGCTTCTTGCAACCGACAAAATCAAAGAAATATTTATCCATAACTTCGTCCATGTTGCCTTCAATAACAGCAAGGTCAAACATTACATATTCCTGACCTGCTTTAAGGCGAAGACCCTCAACATCCTTTGTGATACTGAACTTTCCACCGTTCATATCAACTTCAAAAACTGTGAAGCCCTGACGTTCACTCTTTGAGCCGTAAAGCTTAATTTCTTTTTCGCCTTTTTCA
>JAZNIQ010000323.1:0-11393 GCA_045577555.1 Candidatus Fimenecus sp. | reverse complement strand
GGTCGGAGTGACAGGAGTCGAACCTGCGGCATCTTGCTCCCAAAGCAAGCGCGCTACCATCTGCGCTACACCCCGAAGTATGTACTTTTTTATCAGCCTTGATAGTATAAACTATTTTATTTGGTTTGTCAATAGGAAATTTTAGAGAAAATAAAAAGTTTATTTATAATCGTTGTTGAAAATCACAAATTAGTGTGATATAATCGAACTTGTAAATATTTGGAGGTGTTATTATGGGAAAATATCTTTTAGTCAATGCCGATGATTTTGGTATGTGCCATAGTGCAAACGAGGCAATATTTGATTTGTTTAGGTCAGGAAGACTTAAATCATCTACAATAATGATGCCTTGTCCGGCAGCAAAAGAGGCAGTTGACTTTTCAATAGAAAATCCTGAATATGCAATTGGTATTCATCTCACAACAACAGCGGAATGGGATACATATCGTTGGAAAGCGCTCACAGGCGGAAAGAGTCTTCACGATGCACAGGGTTATATGTGGGCAACCGGTGAAGATGCAGACAAATACGGCAAGTATGATGAAATTGAAAAAGAGATAAGGGCACAGATAGATTATGCCCATTCATTAGGTATGAAACCATCTCACGTGGATAATCATATGGGTTCTCTTTACGGACATCTTACCGGAAGATTTTCACTTCTTAAAATGACGCTTCGTGTATGTGGGGAATACGGCTATGCTTTCCGTATGTACACATCACATCACAAATATGCTTGTCCGAGAAACTTCCCATATTTTGCCTATGCTGCCAGCACAGCGCTTTCAAAAAGATGGGGTAAGAAATATGGCGTTATTATGCCTGACTATCTTCTTTTCCCTGATTGGGATGTTATGCCAACAGATTCTTATGAAAACTATAAAAAGAAAATTCTTGAAATATGGTGTAATGCTCCGGAGGGCATCACAGAAACTTATGTGCATCCTGCACTTGAAACTGATGAGCTGAAATCTATTGTACCACTTTGGCAACAAAGAGTATGGGAATATCAACTTATGAAAGATGAGGATACAGAAAAGATACTTAATGCTCACGGTGTAGAACTTATCAGTTACAGAGATATAATAAGAATGAAAAGTGGCAAATAATTAATTAATCCCCACAGAGTCGAAAAAGACTTTGTGGGGACTTTTTATATATCAATTTCAATCCCGACAGGACAGTGGTCGCTCCCCATAATCTGTGTGTAGATTTTACTGTCTTTTACATTTGGCATAATTCTGTTTGACACAACAAAATAGTCAATTCTCCACCCAACATTCTTTTCCCTTGCGTGGAACATATAACTCCACCAGGAATATTCCACTTTTTCAGGATAAAGACTACGGAAGGTGTCGGAAAATCCTGAATTTAAAAGTTCTGTGAATTTTTCTCGTTCTTCATCAGTGAAACCTGCACTGTGATGATTCGTTTTCGGGTTTTTAAGGTCAATTTCCTCATGTGCTACATTCAAATCTCCGCAGTAAATAACAGGTTTTGTGCTGTCAAGGGACTTGATATATTCTCTTAAGTCGTCTTCCCATTCCTGACGATACTCAAGCCTTGTGAGTTCTCGCTGTGAATTTGGGGTATAGACACAGAGAAGATAAAAATTTTCATATTCAAGGGTGATTGCTCTGCCTTCGTGGTCGTGTTTATCAATATCAAGCCCATACCATACGCTTATAGGCTCGTGTTTTGTGAAAATGGCAGTTCCTGAATAGCCTTTTTTCTCGGCGGAATACCAATATTGATAATATCCCTCAGGTTTGAATTCTGCCTGGTCGGGTTGCATTTTTGTTTCCTGAATACAGAAAAAATCTGCATCTTCGTTTTTGAAAAAGTCTTCAAAACCTTTGTTTAAACAGGCACGAAAGCCGTTTACATTCCAAGATATAAATTTCATAATTTTTTCCTTTTATTTATTTTTTACAATACTTATTTTATCAAAAATTCCACCTGCAAAACTGCCTGTTTCTGCTTGGAATTTTATTGTTATTTTGTCTTTGTTTTCAATCATTTCTTTAGGAATTTCGTAATAGACATCATAGAAATTATTGGGGTGAGGGTCCTCTAAAACCACATCTAAGAAAAGTTCGCCGTCAACAAAAATCTTAAATTTTCTGCCCACATCACCGCTGTAATATTTTACTTTAAGATAGTTTGTTGCGGTGTTATCCACAGCCATATCATAACTGAACCAGCCGTCTGACATGGCGTCACGGAACATAAGTCCTTTGAAATTGCCCGATGTTGAATTTTCTGATTTCAGATTGTGTGAAAACTCATATTGGTCATTACCAACAGGCAAAGAGTCGATTACAATATATTTATCGTCGTTGCTTTCGGGCAATTTTGTCCTGCTGTCGGCAAGAGTGAAATATATTCCGTAACGGCTTGTGTGTTGTTTGTAATGAGGTGAGAAAAAAAGTTCCTGATTTGTACCGCTAAGTTTGAATTCAAGGTTATCGTTTACTTTCACAAGGTTTTTGTCCACATTGCGAAGCCATCTGTTAACTGTTCCTTTTTCAACTATGAGAGTATCACTCAATGTTGAATCCCATAATGGTACGGTAACATTAACACCCGTTGTGCTTGTGTGCATATCTTTTGTACCCATATTTGCACTGAGTACCCACGGTCCATATTTAAAGGCAACGGTATTTTCGTTGTCGGGCAGGGGATGAACTGTAATATTCATTGGCATTTCATACTCAATTATGTCACCATCCCGCCACTTCCTGTCGAGAGTGATAAATCCGTCTTTTTCTCTGACAATTTTTTTGTCACCATTGATTTTAACAGTTGGTTTATCCTTGCACCAATCAGGAACACGAAGTATAATTTCTGCTTGAGCAGAACCATTTATTGTGAATGTAACCTTTGGTAAATCTGTATTTTGTGTGATTGTAATGCCTTTTTCTTCCCAATTTACCTTTGACGATGTGTAACGGTTTACGTAAATGCAATTTTCGTCGTGGAAATAAATACTGTCCCCAAGTTTTGAAAAGTTTTCCATACCAGAGCCAGTGCAACACCAAAAATGGTCAGTTGGTGAACTGTAAACTTTGAAAAATCCTGTTGCCATTGGTTGAAAATAGGTTGTCATTCCTGTTTCAGGGTTTTGTGATGACAGAATTGCGTTTATGAATGTGTTTTCATAGTAGTCGGAATATTTTACATCTCCTGTCACCTTAAAAAGCTCACGAGTAAGCTTAAGCATATTGTATGTGTTGCAGGTTTCACAGTTACAACTTGTTCTTTCTGCATCAAGAACTTTCGGCTCACCAAAGTGTTCCCATTCGCTGTTGCCACCGGTGATATATGTGTGATTTTCCACAACAATCTGCCAGAAATTAGCAGCCACCTGTAAATAGTATTCTTCACCTGTTACGGTATAACGGTTAATGGCACCGATAATTTTAGGAATGGTTGTGTTGGCGTGTTTTCCGTTGAGAATATCCTCACCTTTATATAATGGCTCAAAAAGTGGCATTTCATCAAAGCTGTGTGCCGCAGAAAGGTGATTTTTATTATTTGTATGCTTGTAAAGTTTATATAAGCAGTCATTCATTCCGCCATATTCAACAGCCAAAACAGTCTTCTGCATTTCTTCTGTCCATTTACTTGTACGGCTGTAAACCCAGTCACCAAGCTTTGATGCAATAGTTAAAGCATCTTTATTGCCTGTTAAAGCGTAAACGTCAATAAGTCCTGACAGAATTTTGTGCATTGAATACCAAGGTACCCAGGTGCCCGATGTATTGCCTTTTTCAATCTGTTCATAGTGACTTTCGGGAATGGCATGGAGATAACCGTTTTTAAGTTGACATTCACCAAGGACTTTTACCATATAGTCGGTTATTTTTTTTAATTCTTTGTCCTGAGTTGTTGCATAAGCCTGAGAAACTGCAGTGAGATAATGCCCCAATGTGTGTCCCTGAATAGCAGATGTTTCCCAACCGCCGTATTTTTCTGCATTTATTTTTCTGCCGGAAATATCACCAAAACCGCGTAGCAGACGGTCAGGTTCAAGGGATTTAAGGTATTCTACTTCTTTTTGAAAAGCATTTTGTTCATATTTATCCAAAAGTGTAACATTGTGCATTTCATATTCCTCCAAAGGCTTATCAAGCAGGTCAAGTTTTACATTAATCAAATCTCTGTTTCCGAAAAACGGAAAAAGTGATATAATTGAAATGATAATTGCTGTCAATCTTTTAATCATTAACATCTCTCCCTACTTTCTCATGAAAATATTTTACCATATATTTTTTTTTACTGCAATATTGTAAATTTGGTGATATAATATAAATGAAAAAATTCAGAGGTGGATTATGACGGTATTTGAAAAGATTTATGAAGTTGTAAAAAGCATTCCCGAGGGCAGAGTGGCAACCTATGGTCAGGTGGCAATGCTTGCGGGAAATCCAAGGTGGGCAAGAGTTGTGGGATATGCTTTGCACAATAATCCCGCACCGGGAATTATTCCTTGTCACAGGGTTGTAAACCGAGAGGGCAGGGTATCTTGTGCTTTTGCATTTGGTGGCGGAGAAACTCAGAGAGAATTATTGCAAAAAGAGGGAGTATGTTTTGAAGAAGATGGACACATCGACCTTTCAAAGTACGGAATTTAATGTGTTTGTTCCTGTATTCACAATTTGTTCATATTTGAGTTGACAGTTTTGAACATTTGTGGTAAAATATGTTTAATAAAATAAAAAGGAGGTGCCACGATGTTAGAATCTATTTTCGCTTTTGTTGAATCAATTCTTGGTTTTGCAAACGCAAGTCCTGATAGTCAGGGTATTGTTGGTATGATTTTTGATTTCATTCTTGGTATTTTATAATTCAAAAAGTATTAGTTTTATCAGCTCTAGTATTACAAAACATACACACTATAAATTATTGAGCAGGTGTTCTTTCTGAGCACCTGTTTGTTTTTTATGTTCTTGTTTTTCATATGTGTTTGTGCTAAAATAAAACATAGGAGGGAATTTTTATGAAGCCTAAACAATTATCCCCTGAAAAGTTAGCCCAAAAACAACTTCGTAAGGAAAAAGAACGCAGGTATTGGGAAAAACAAAAAGCAAGACCAAAAGGAAAGACATATTTCTGGTATTTGGTGCTTATTATTGCCCTTATTTATGCGGTTGACGAAATTGCATCACAAATCGGTTCTCTCATGCAGACGGAAATTGCCAACGACTTTTTCCAGAGTGAAAGTGCTGTTACACTTTTAAATCTTTTACAGATTGTAGCAATTCCATTTCAGGTTATCGGTATTCTTTACAGACCTTTGGCAGATCGTTTTGGCAGAAAAACTTTCTTGATTATTAATACATTCGGAATGGCACTGGCAATGTTCGTTATTTTCCTTTCAAACAATGTAATTATGTACTTTATGGGTGCTTGTATGATTCTTTTCTTTGTGCCACACGATATGCACGTTGTGTATATTATGGAATCTGCACCTAGCAAAAGCCGTGCAATAACATATTCCGTTGTTAAATTCTTTGCAAATATGGCAGTTATGCTTGTGCCTTTTCTCCGTCGTTGGTTAATGGAGACAGCAGGGCAGTGGCGCAGAGTTTACTTTATTCCTGCGGTTGTTGGTATCGTGGTTTCACTTGTTGCTCTTCTTTGTGCAAGAGAAACCGATGCATTTATCGATTCGCGAATCCGTTATCTCAGTATGACAGAGGAAGAAATACAAGCAGAAAAGTTGAGAAAATCTGCACAGGATTCACAGGGTGGCGTTATTGATGCCCTTAAATTCGGTTTCAGCCACAAGCAACTTCGCTGGGTGTTTATCTGCTTTGCACTTGCGGGTATCGGCGTTATTGGAAGTATGAATTATCAGGCAATTCTCACTCACGGCTATGCACAGAGTATTTACGGCTCAAATGCAAAAGAGTTTTTAGACCTTGTAAGTATCAATCAGGTTAACAAGGCTATCACTTTATATCCGATTGGTATGGCTCTTTCACAGGTAATTATGGGCTTTATTTCTGATAAAAAAGGCAGAAAAACAGCGGCAATTGCTGTTGCGACAAACTGCGTTGTATCTTTTGTGATATTCTCATTAGGTGCAAGAATGAACTTCTTCACACCTGAAATTATCGGTTTCTTTTGCGGAACATTTGTAGGCAGTTACTATTCTACGAACGACGTGCTTATTATGATGGCAAGCGAATCTGCACCTACAAATCTTCGTTCGTCTGCCACTGCGGCACAGACAGTTGTCGGCTTTGCAGGATATGCAGTCGGATTCCTTACAAATATGGTTTTAGCACTTGTATTTGGAGATGGTATAATCGGTACAGTTGCTCTTTGCCTTCTTGTTCCAAGTTTTGTGGTTACTATATATGCACTCATCAAGAAAACCCATGACACAAAAGGTATTGATCTTGATAAGGTTACAGGTTGTGAATGGGATTAATGCTTAAATAATAATTTTAACCCTCGACAAATTGCTGTTGAGGGTTTTGTTTGTGTTAATTACCAACTGACTGTCTAATCCTTTTCTTGTGAAAATGCCAACCTACTCGGTTGGGATGGAGTTTGTTTGGAATTGTCAGTGTATGATTATTTAACCATTTTTCTTTTTTTCAAATTGTATCCGATTATTATTACAATAGCTTCAATGAAATATGCAGATACAATACAGATGTTGATGATGTTTGTTATGCAGTCTGCACGCGAGAAGTCAGCTTCTGTATATGTATACACCGTTACTATATCGTCCGCATATTTCACATCAATGTGAAATACATTTCTGTTTATGTGCTTGTATTCGCAAAGCACCGTGCCGTCTGGAGCTTCTATTGTAAGGGTTTCGTAATCGTCATAGTTGATTTCATCGAAAGATTCTTCGCTGTCAAGACGGTCATGAAAATATTCGTCATCTAACGATTGAGTTACAGTTTCTTCAAAACCTTCGCTGTGATGAGCTGAATATCCAAAATGATATTCGGTGTATTCAAGTGGCTCATCAGTTTCAATATATTCTTTAAACTCTGCCAAGTTAGTATATTCGCGACCATCAGCGGCAGCTTCCCAAATAACCGTATATAAAGGCGAGGCGTCGAAAATAGTGTGAATAATAAAGGTTATACTGAGCAAAATAACAAGAATTATTGCAGATTTCTTTTTAAGATTAAGAATCTCGTCGGCATTTTTCTGTTCTTTTTCGTTAAGAGTGAAAAATCCTTTTTTCACTGCAACACGGTTAGCAACTGTAAAGCCAACAAAAAAGACAATTGCATAAAGTATGGTATATATTAAATTTCGTAATAGCCAATAATCAAAAGTAATGCTGAAAAAATCAATTCCGTTTTCAATGAAAGGTATTGTAATACAGAAAAGATAAAGGATTATAGCAAATGTATAAAAGGCGGTTTTGAATAAAACTTTTTTGTATTCGTTAAGCCTTTCGTCCTCAAATCCGCTTGTTTTAACTGAGTTTACGGTGAGAATTACAAACAAAATTTCGCAAATTATAGCAGGGATATAGAAAATACAACCGATTAAAAATCCCAAGCCCGCACGATTAAACCCGAAGTTGCAAATCATTGCTGCCAAAAGTCCCACAAAGCTGATGCCAATTGCTATAATACTGCAGATTGTAAACTTTGTTCGTGTACTGTTTATAAGATGCTCAATTTGTTTTTCAACCTTTATGTTGTTTTGCGATGAAAATTCTTCATAATCCTGATTTTTGCGTTCGCCACGCAGAATTTCATCGGATGTTACATCGAAAATCTCTGCAATTACGGGGATTAAGGATAAATCGGGTGCGGATTCGTCACGCTCCCAACGGCTTACTGCCTTGTCAGATACATTCAGCTTTTCTGCAAGCTGTTTTTGTGTCATACCATTTGCCTTGCGTAGTGCAGAAATGAACTGACCTATGGATTTTCTTGCCATAAAAATGCCTCCTTTGTGTTTTTAGTGTTGTATGGCTTTGTTCATCTTAATTCTACAAAGCCGTAACTAAAAAACACACCCCGAAAACCGTAAAAGACTCTCGCATTGCGAGAATTTACGAGCAACTACATATAATTAGCATTTAAACAATATATTCTTTATACTTATTCGCCTCACTTGCAGGCAGAATTGCTTTTATGAGTGTACCGTTTTCTGTAAATTCTTCACTTAAAATTTTACCTGTATTGCGGATTGCGTTGAGTTCTCTACCTTTATTAAAGGGGATTAGCAACTCAAGTTTAACACTTTGAAGTGCAAGGGATTTTTCGATTTCATGCAGTAGTAAATCAAGATTAACACCATTTAACGCACTAATCATAACTGTCCTGCCTATACTAAGCAGGTTAAAGACATTTTCAGCTTTATCACATTTGTTCATAACGGTAATAATGTTGTCACCCTTACAACCCAAATCCCGTAAAATATCAGTTGTGATTTCAATGTGTTCACTACAATGAATGTCGGACGCATCGCATACATTAAGTATTACATCGGCTTCACTGGCTTCTTCAAGAGTTGATTTGAATGCCTTGACTAAATCATGGGGAAGACGACTGACAAATCCTACTGTATCAATCAGCATAACATCTTGACCGTTGGGGAGTGTGAGTTTTCTCGATGTGGGGTCAAGAGTTGCAAAAAGCTTATTCTCAGCTAAAACTCCGGCATCTGTGAGAGCATTCATAAGAGTTGATTTTCCCGCGTTTGTGTAGCCAACCAACGCAACAGTTATAACACCGTCTTTTTCACGCCTTTTACGGAGAAGTCCGCGACGCTTTTCAACTTCGGCAAGTTGTTCCTGTAATGCGTGCATTCTTCTCATGATGTGACGACGGTCACTTTCAAGTTTTGTTTCACCGGGACCACGTGTGCCGATACCACCGCCAAGTCGGGAAAGTTCTTTACCTTTGCCGGTAAGGCGGGGGAGGGAATATTTAAGTTGAGCAAGTTCAACCTGTAATTTACCTTCACTTGTTTTAGCACGGAGTGCAAAAATATCAAGAATCAACTGTGTTCTGTCCACAACACGGACTTTTGTGGCATTTTCTATATTGCGAATCTGTGATGGAGTCAGTTCACCGTCGCAGACTATCAAATCAATTTCCTGATTATGACAAAAAAGTTCAGCTTCAATAAGCCTGCCCTTGCCAAGGTATGTTGCACCGTCCGGAGTGCTTTTTCTTTGAATAATTGAACCAATAACTTTAGCCCCTGCACTTTCTGTGAGGAGAGTTAACTCTTCTATTGAAGCGTCAGCATCAAAATCTCCCGTGTCAACGGAGATAAGCAACGCCTTTTCAGGTTCCTGTGTGATTTCGTAAAAGTCCATATTGTATCCTTAAAATTGATTTATCAATCATCGAGCAAATTTAGATTTGTCTGACCTTTATTTTAAATACTGGCACGCCTGACTGGAATTGAACCAGCGGCCTTCAGAGTCGGAGTCTGACGCTCTATCCAACTGAGCTACAGGCGCGTATATAAATGCAAATTGGCTCCACCTCATTAGCGGAGCCTTTTGCAATATTATTCATCATTCATTATCTGTCTTACATCATTGCCATAAAACTTTGCTATTACATAGTTACCGATAATTCGCGATGCTATACTTTCAGGATAACGGAGTTTAATTTCATCAAGATTTAAATTTGAACTGATAATTGTGGGCACTCCACGTGCAATTCGACAATTTATTATATTATATAACGCTGAAATTACGAACGGAGTTGCAAATTCTGCTCCCAAGTCATCAAGAATAAGCAAATCAGCATCAATAAGCACATCCTCAGTTTCAAATGTATCTGTTCTGCCGAATTTCTCGCGTTCCATTTTGTTTAAAAAAGTTATTACTGAACCGTAAACTACATTATAGCCTTTTTTTATTACTTCGTTTGCGATTGCCAAAGATAAATGAGTTTTGCCAAGTCCTGTCCTTCCGCAAAAAAATAAATTTACTGAATTGGTGTCAAAGTTCTCAGCATATTTAACACAATTATTATAAACATCTTCCATTGCATTATAAGGTGATTTACCATTTTCTGATGTTTTAGGATAATATTCCAAATCAAAATCTTCAAAATTTGACAATTCAAGAGGTGTTTCTTTTGACATTTTTTCACTTGCATATTTCTTTAAAAGCTCTAAGTGACAAGAGCACACTTTAGAACCATATGATACACCTTTTTCATCATTTCGTTCTTCAATAAAACCTGTATCTTCACATCTATCACAAGTGTATTTTATATCAAGATAGTCTTCTGGCAATCCAAGAGATTTAAGAAGTCTTTTTCTTTCCTCTCGAAGTTGAGTGTTTCTATGACGTATTTCAATAAGTTTTTCCTGCGAATTCTCACCTGAAGAAAATACATTTATAACTTCCATTCCAGTTTTAGATAACTCTGACTCAATAAACTGAAATTCGGGATATTTGACACTCAATTGATTTTTATGCTCTTGTGCAGTATGTTCTGCATTATTTTTTCTTCTTCGGATTTCTTCAATTGCTTTTTGATGAATCTCTTTTGAATATGCCAAAATTATGCCCCCTTACTTCTTTTTCTCTTATTCTTCATTGAACCAAATTCTTTTGGATTATCCGTAGCCTGCTTTTCGGCTTTTTCCACATCGAAGGATGTTTCTTTAACCTGTTTTGATTTTTTGCTTTGGAATTTATTTGTACCTTTTTCGATCGACTCAACAGTTGTCATTCCTGATTTGTGCCAATTTTTGATTGTGCCGTTCATATGACAGATGTTGTTCCACACAAGTCTTCCTGTCTGCTTTTCAGCTTTCATAATATTAAAGGCTTTTTCAATTTCATCTATACCGTAACCCCAACGAATCCATTCGCAGAAAAGTTCAAGAACAGCAAAAGTAGGTGCGGAGGTATCATTTTTTGTGCGTACGGCAAGTTCACGGAAAGTTGTCAACGCTTTTTCGGTTTCCTGTATATAATCATCAGCAGATGATAAATCTGTAATACCGTTTTCAGCCCAATATTTTGCAATTTTCAAAATATCATTCTGACTTGTATTATCAATGCTCTTTGCAAAATGCAAAAGACAGTTGGCAACATCTGGTTTGATGCCATACCGATAAACAACTGAATATATTGTGCATTGCATGCTGTAACCAAGAGTTCTGCCAAGAATTTCTTGTGCCTCATTAAAGAGTCGTTTCATTGAGCCGTTTTTCTTAAGTATTTTTTCAATTTCTGCCTGGTTGGGATTGGTAAACTGAATTTCAGGTAATGGCATTTTCGCTTTTTCTTGTGATTTTGTTATCTGACTTTCGGTCTTAACCGCTTGAATCTTTGTGCTATCCCACAATACAAGTCGGATCGTAGCCATGTCGTTCTGTGAGCCAAGGAGTTGATTTATGACATTGTCTTCCTAAGACCGCTT
>JAZNIQ010000322.1:0-4150 GCA_045577555.1 Candidatus Fimenecus sp. | reverse complement strand
CCTGAGCCATCCAGTCCATTGTAGCTGAACCGTCATGAGTCTCACCGATTTTGTGGTTAACACCTGTGTAATAGAGAATTCTCTCTGTTGTAGTTGTTTTACCAGCATCGATATGAGCCATGATACCAATATTTCTTGTTTGTTCAAGAGATACTTTTCTTGGCATAATGTCCTCCTAAATGTCTCTAAAAAATTACCATCTGAAATGTGCGAAAGCTTTGTTTGCTTCTGCCATTCTGTGCATTTCTTCCTTCTTCTTGAATGCACCGCCCTGTGAGTTGATAGCATCAAGAATTTCGTTTGCAAGTCTTTCTTTCATTGTTCTCTCTGAACGCTGACGAGCGAAAAGAGTAATCCAACGAAGACCGAGTGTCTGACGTCTTTCAGGACGAACATCCATTGGAACCTGGTATGTTGCACCACCGATACGACGAGCTTTACACTCGAGAACTGGCATTACGTTTTCCATAGCGGCATCGAAAACTTCTAAAGCTTCTTTGCCTGTTTTTTCAGCGATGATGTCAAATGCACCGTAAACGATTTTCTGAGCAACGCCCTTTTTACCGTCTAACATAACGCTGTTGATAAGTCTTGTTACAAGCTTTGAATTGTAAAGCGGATCTGGCAAAACATCACGTTTTGCAATCTGGCCTCTTCTTGGCACTGCGCTTCCCTCCTTCATATTAATGATATCATAGGTACTCGAGTGACAAAACCCCGTGGCACCAACGAAAAGGCATATATATCTATATATACACTCTCGTTGGACAAATATTCATTATGAATACTGCCTTACAAGAAGATTCTGTCTTTTAACATTAACCTATTATTTTTTTGCTGCCTTAGGACGCTTTGCACCGTACTTTGAGCGGCTCTGCATTCTTCCGTTAACACCCTGAGTATCAAGAGTACCACGGATAATGTGATAACGCACACCGGGAAGGTCCTTAACACGGCCGCCTCTGATAAGAACAACAGAGTGTTCCTGAAGATTGTGACCTACGCCTGGAATGTAAGCTGAAACTTCAATTCCGTTTGTAAGACGAACTCTGGCAAGTTTTCTAAGAGCTGAGTTAGGTTTCTTAGGTGTATCTGTTTTAACAACAGTACAAACACCTCTCTTTTGTGGAGAATTGTTATTTGTCATAACATTCTTCTTTGAGTTGAGACCCTTACCAAGTGCTGGAGCCTTAGACTTTTTAACGAGAGTTTCTCTTCCGTTACGAACGAGCTGGTTAAAGGTTGGCATTTTTTGGATTCACCCCCATACATATTTATTGCATAACAAGTTGACGGACCTATGTCCGCATGCTCGAATAGTTTATCACAAATAAACAATATTTGTCAATATATTTTTTGCAAAATAACGAATTTTTCCATAAAAAATAAGGATGGACATTTTATCCATCCTTTGATTATTGCTCATATTACTTTCTTTCAAACCCAAGGTATCGTGTACCCTGAAACGTTAAAACTCCGTAATCACCTTCCGCAAGCATACCATAATCATACGACTTGACCTTCAGTTCCATTCTGTCGCCACTTTGCACCTGAAAGGTCACATAATATGATGTTGAACTTGTTGTGTGTGTATGTCCGTTATGGTGATGGTGATTATGACTTGTATGGCTTCTTTTTGCAACAACGGTTGCATCAACAGATAACCTTGGTGATTGATTATTTTTGTGCCATTGACGGATGTTCATAATTACATTGTAGATAAAAACACCAAGAAATACAATGAAAAACAAACCAAATATTATTTCCATCATAAAAACCTCCTGTTATTTTTTAGGCAACTCGGCTAATTTGTCAGTAAAGCCTAACACATAGTCTGCTGAAACATCATAAAACTTACATAGTTTTATTAACAAATCTATCGGAAGTTTTCTTTTTCCGCTTTCATATAGTTGATACTGTTGTCTTGTAATGTTTAGAATTTGTGCAATATCTTCTTGCTTCAAGTCTTTATCTTCACGCAAATCTCTCATTCGCTGTGTAAAATACATATTACCACCTCATTAATTGATATTTACAGTATATCACGCATTCATACAAATGCATTTGACAAGCATTCATTTGAATGCTAAAATAATTTTGAGGTGATACTATGAATAACTATTTAGAACAACTATGGCAACATTATTTTGCTGAAATTCCAATGAAAAGAAATGAAAAAGAGGAAGAAATCATAAAAAAATACAATGAAACAGAAGTGAAATTGCGTGCTGCACTTACCCAAGAGCAAAATCACCTGCTTGAAGAATATGACAACGCAGTATGCCGAGTGAACGGTATTTCAGAGAAAAATGCATTTATTAAAGGTGTCCGATTGGGTCTTCATCTTTTTCTTGAATTGCTTTGTGATGGTTGAGACTCCATTTTCAGAATGAGAAACATTTTAACAATACCTGTCAAAAAATTTTACCTGAGTGGTAAAAAATCTTTACCTGAGTAGTAAAAAAACTTTACTTGACCGGTAAAAAAATTTTACCCAATAATATAATAAGAGTAATATAAAGAAATATATATAATAGTACTTGAGTAAAAAATTTTTACAGGTTTTGAAATGGGTACAAAACACTCTCAAAATACAGTTAAAATCGCCTGAATTGTGAACTTTTTGTAAACAATTAGGCGTTTTTTTAAATTTGTCCCGCATTTCCCGGGACGAAAACGCGATTTGGCGCTATATATGGGAGGTATTTTTTTATGTTTCAAAATAACAACTCAAATTTCTATGCTTTTTTACCCATGATTTTAGCCTGTGAAGACAAATATCAAAAACTTTCGGCACGTGGTTGTTTACTGTATTCACTGATGCTGAGCCGTGCAAACCTGTCAAAGAAAAACAAGAACCGCTTTTCTGATGAAAACGGTGTGTTTATCTATTTCTCTCTTGATGAAATATGCAAATACTTAAATTGCAGTAAACCAACAGCAATCAACACCGTGCAAGAGTTAGTTTCGGCTGAACTTGTTAAACGCGGAGCTTGTAACAAGGGCAAAACCCCTAAATATTATGTTAAAGAATTAAATCCCGCTCCGTGCAAATCATCTTCCGACAAGGAAGTGAGTTTCGATGTTGAGCGTGCAGAACGAAATGCTTATGAAAAGCCGATTGATTTTGGCAGTATGAAAATTAAAAGACACCGAACCAAAACATCCCTTCCGAAATAAACGTTTTGACAAAAAAAGAGGACCGATTTCTCAGTCCTCTGATTTATTAATTATGCTTCTGCAGTAACTACATCTGAAATTGTTTTTTTGAGTTCAACTTCACCATAGCATCTCATACCTGTACCTGATGGAAGAAGTTTACCGATAATAACATTTTCTTTAAGTCCGAGGAGATTATCGCTCTTTCCTCTGATAGCTGCATCTGTAAGAGCCTTTGTAGTTTCCTGGAATGATGCTGCTGAGAGGAAGCTGTCTGAACTTGAAGATGCCTTTGTGATACCCTGAAGAACAGGAACAGTTGTAACGAGTGAAATACCAAATTCACCGGCATCAATTCTTTCCTGAAGTTCTGCATTGATAGCATCAATTTCCTTCTTGTCAACAAGTGAACCTGGAAGGAGATAGCTGCTACCACTGTCTTCAACCTTTATCTTTCTGAGCATCTGTCTTACGATAACTTCGATATGCTTATCGTTGATATCAACACCCTGCAAACGGTATACTTTCTGTACTTCGCTGATTATATAGTTCTGTACACATTCTGTTCCCTGTACTGCAAGTATATCTGCAGGATAGCAGTTACCTTCTGTGATTCTTGTACCCTTTTCGATCATGATGCCTTCTTTGACATCCTTATCCTTGATTCTGAGGTTCCAAGGAATCATATATGTTTCCTGCTCGCCTGTTTCTTCGTCTGTAATTATTACATTCTTTGTAGTCTTTACTTCTTCAATATGAACACGTCCTGCAATTCTTGCGATTATAGCTGCATTCTTAGGACGACGGCTTTCGAAAAGTTCTTCAACTCGAGGGAGACCCTGTGTAATATCTTCTGCTGAAGCGATACCACCTGTATGGAACGTTCTCATTGTAAGCTGTGTACCAGGTTCACCGATAGACTGAGCTGCAATGATACCAACTGCTTCACCGACAGATACGAGATTTCCGTTAGCAAGGTTTGCACCGTAAC
>JAZNIQ010000321.1:0-3927 GCA_045577555.1 Candidatus Fimenecus sp. | reverse complement strand
AATCCAAAGGTTGCAACGGGTGACGGTATCCGTCTTGCATTTGAATTGGGTGCAAGGATTAAAGATTTAAGTTATGTGCAGTTTCACCCCACAGCATTCAATTCCGATGATAACGAGCAGTTTTTAATCAGCGAGGCAGTTCGCGGTGAGGGTGCATATCTACTTAATTGCAATAAGGAACGTTTTATGCAACGTTACGACGAAAGACTTGAACTGGCTCCTCGTGACGTTGTTTCAAAGTCAATTATCATTGAATCACGCCGTACAGGTAGCAATAATTTCTACCTTGATATCACTCACCGTGACCGTGAATATCTTCTTAATCGTTTCCCGGGTATTCACAAGGGCTGTTTAAGATACAATGTGGATATTACAAAGGATTTGATACCCATTTTCCCTTGTCAGCATTATCTTATGGGCGGAATTGAGGTTGACTTGAATTCCAGAACAACAATTTCCCGACTTTATGCAGTTGGTGAATGTTCAAATACAGGTGTTCACGGCAGAAACAGACTTGCAAGCAACTCACTTTTAGAGGCACTTGTATTCGCAAGACGCTGTGCGGATGATATTGTACGTTGTATAGAGATGAAATACCCCGAAGTACAGATTTCAGAAGTGGAAAAACAAGACCTTGACGGTGCACCACTTTTAAAAGGTGTGCGTACGGAAATCCGCAATATTATGCAACGTTCATATTTCGTAATGCCTGCAAATGAAGATGCGGTGCGAAACGGTTATAAGCGTGTCCGTGAAATTTTAACCCGACTTAAAAATGGTAAATTTAAAATCACATCAGACTATTGTGAAGCATTAAGCCTTGCAACAGTTGCCTATATAATTCTCAAGGAGGTCAATGACCAATGAAATTAAATCAGTTTTATGTTGACAATCTTATAAAGGAAGCAATCAGCGAGGATATTAACTATGTCGACGTTTCTGCTGACTATCTTATTCCCGAAAATCAAAGAAACGACTCATATTTTGTCGCAAAAGCAGATGGTGTACTTTGCGGTTTGGATATTGCAATGCGGGTTTTCACACTCCTTGATGATACTTTCACATACACAGTTCATAAAAACGACGGTGACGAGGTTAAGGCAGGGGATTTAATTGTTGAATTCAACGGTAAAACTGCTTGTCTTTTAAAAGGTGAGCGAACAGCACTCAACATTATTCAGCATATGTCAGGAATTGCAACTGCAACCAACAAGGCGGTAAAACTTTGTGAAGGTACAAATGCATCTGTTACCGATACACGTAAAACTTTACCGGGACTTCGTGCGTTGCAGAAATATGCAGTAGTTTGCGGTGGCGGTAAAAACCACAGATACAACCTTTCTGACGGTGCAATGCTTAAAGATAATCATATCGATGCAGGTGGCGGAATTACAAATGCAGTTGCGATTTTACGTTCTAAACTCGGTCATATGGTAAAAATTGAGGTTGAAACACGAAATTTTGACGAGGTTAAAGAAGCAGTTTCAGCCGGTGCGGATATTATTATGCTTGATAATATGAACAATGACCAAATGAGAGAATGTGTTGAATATATTGGTGGCAGAGCAAAAACAGAGGCATCGGGTAATATAACCCTTGACAATATCGCAGATGTTGCAAAAACAGGTGTTGATATTATCTCTCTCGGTGCTATTACACACTCTGTAAAAGCATTTGATATTTCAATGAAAATGAGATAATTTTATGACTTTTAATGAATCGGTAGAATATATCCATTCGCTTTTAGCATTCGGGATAAAACCCGGACTGGAGCGTATTTCAATGTTGCTTGACCTGCTCGATAATCCACAGGAAAAGCTCAAAGTTATACATATTGCAGGTACAAACGGTAAGGGCTCAACCTCCACAATGATTTCAAATATGCTTATAGCAAATGGAAAAAAAACAGGACTTTTTACATCTCCTTATGTTATTGATTTCTGCGAAAGAATTCAGATTGATGGTGAAAATGTTCGCAAAGAAATTTTTGCACAATGTGTTACACAAGTCCGTGAAAAAATTGAAGAATTGAATAAGCAGGATATTGTCATAACTGAATTTGAGGCGATAACTGTTTGCGCTTTTCTCTGTTTTGTAAAGGCAGAGTGTGAATATGTTGTCCTTGAGGTCGGTCTTGGCGGACGGTTTGATGCAACAAATGTTATTAAAAAGCCTGAGGCGGTTGTTATAACATCAATTTCACTTGACCACATAGCAATTTTAGGGGACACAATCGGCAAAATTGCCTTTGAAAAATGCGGGATAATCAAGCAAAACACACCTGTTATAACATCTTTCAATCAACAGAATGAGGTTTTGCAGGTAATTCGTAAAACCTGTGAAGACAGGGCAAGTGATTTGATTATTACAAACCCGAAATCTGTCGAAATTCTTGATGACACAATTTTAGGCACGGTTTTTGTATATGACAACAATGTCTATAAAACAAGGCTTACGGGTAATCATCAGATTGAAAATGCAGTAAATGCCATTGAGTGTGCAAGGGTGATTGGAATTGATAAAACTGCAATTGCAATTGGCATTAAAAATACTAAAATGATTGCTCGAATGGAAATTATAGGTGAAAAACCTTTGATTATCCGTGATGGCGGTCATAACGAGGGATGTGCCGAGGCACTTTATAATTTCCTCACAAAATATAATGTTAAAAATATTAAAATGTTAATCGGTTTAATGGCGGATAAGGATGTGGAAAGTTATGTTAAGAAAATTGCACCACTCTGTAAGTCCGTTGTTGCCGTAACACCAAGTAATTCAAGAGCCTTAAGCGGTGAGGATTTAAAGAAAATCACAGAAAAATACTGTGATGACACAAAATTTATAAATAATCCTTGTGAGGGTTACAAATATATTCTTTCAGATACCAAAGAGGACGAAACTATACTTGTCTGTGGCTCATTTTATATGATGTCAGATGTATTTGAAGAATAAGGGGGCAAAAACCTATGTATAAAGATTTTATTGAAGACAGAATTAACGTGTTTCTCGAAGAGTTTGAGAAACTTGTTGTGAAAGAGAATATTCCTGTAACGGATTTTCTCTATAAAGAGTGTGACTACAAACTTGATAACACTCTGCCTGAAATTGACGAGAATTTTACTCTTTTCACACCTTATATCAACCGTTGGGGTGGGAAAAAGGATAAACACGCCTGGTTTTATAACGAAATCAATGTGCCTGAAAATTGGGATGGTGAAATTCAGTTAGCAGTAGCTTCTGACGCTCGTCTTGGCTGGTGCGACATAAATCCACAATTTATTGCATATGTTGACGGAAAATTACAACAAGGTATCGACAAAAATCACCGTGAAGTATTTTTGACAAAGGGTAATCACAAGGTTTATCTCTATGCTTATTCAGGCAGTATCCACGATGAATATGTTGACTTTTTGACAAATCTTCAGTTAATCGACGCTAAAACAAAGCAACTTTATTATGACATAAAAGTACCTTTTGAAATTTTAGCCTTTGAAGACGAAAATTCAAAGAATTACTTTGAAATCAAAAAACACCTTAACAATGCACTCAATTTTATTGATATGTGTTCACCTTATTCTGATGAATATTATGCATCACTCGACAAGGCTATCGACTATCTTAAAACAGAGTTTTACGGAAAATATTGCCGTAAAGGTGATGTTTTTGCATTCTGTATCGGTCATACTCATATTGACGTGGCTTGGGAATGGACACTTGCACAGACAAGAGAAAAGATTCTTCGCTCTTTCTCAACTGTGTTGGCACTTATGAAAAAGTATCCTGAATATAAGTTTATGTCAAGCCAGCCACAGCTTTATAAATATCTCAAAATGGATGCTCCTGAACTTTACGAAGAAGTTAAAGAAATGGTACGTCTTGGCCGTTGGGAAGTTGAAGGCGGTATGTGGGTAGAGGCTGACTGTAACC
>JAZNIQ010000320.1:0-5222 GCA_045577555.1 Candidatus Fimenecus sp. | reverse complement strand
CTTCCTAAGACCGCTTGGCCTCCGACTTAAGGTGAACAGCACCCGGACCGATTGACTCGGAAAGTCCGTAGTTTGTGTCGTACTGCTGATTTGGGAAGTATTCAAGCCAACGTTTGATAAGACTCTGTGGTACGGGCTGTGCGCCGATATGCATAAGTCGCCAGTTTGAGAAATCAAATTCGTTCAAATCAATTTCACCACGGTCAATGGCATTGAGAATATCCTGTGCCCACGGAACAAGAAGCCATACAATTGTGCATTTTTCATCGTTTGCAACCTTAAGAATATTTCTTGACTGTGTTCCTTTAAGGATAATTGCCTTTGAGCCTGTTAAAAGACTGCCGAACCAGTGCATTTTTGCACCTGTATGGTAAAGTGGCGGAATACAGAGAAAACAGTCGTCTTTTGTCTGATTATGGTGTGCCTGTTCACAACGGCAGGAATGTATTAAACTTTCGTGATTATGTAAAATCGCTTTTGGGAAACCTGTTGTACCTGATGAAAAATAAATTGCGGCATCGTCTGACTCCTCAAGCCAACAGCCGTGAAAACTGCTTGAACATTCGGAAACCAGTTCATTATAATCATCCGCAAAAGCAGGACAACTTGCACCAAAATAGATAAGTTTGCATTTTTTACTGATTTTATCGGCAACCGCCTCAACACGACCAACAAACTCGTTACCGAAAACAAGCACATCAGCCTCTGCCAAATCAAGGCAGTAGTCGATTTCATCAGATGAGTAACGGAAATTAAGCGGCACTACAAGAGCACCTGTTTTTAATATACCGAAATAAATTGGTAACCAGTCAATGCAATTCATTAAAAGGATTGCAACTTTATTGCCCTTACCTATTCCATTCTGAGTAAGCATATTTGCAAAACGATTTGCTTTTTCTTCAAAAACGCTCCAGGTGATTTCACGTCTGTAAGGACGTCTTGCACCCGGCTCAACAAGCTCAAATTCACTCCAGGTGATTCGTCTTGTTTCAGGTTGCTCGGGATTGATTTCCACCAAAGCTACATCATTTGGATATTCACGAGCATTTTTTTCAAGTAAATGTACGATTGTCATAGTTTAATCTCCAAAAATCACAATATTTTGATATTTTACTTTAATTTCCCTGAAAAATCAATAGAATCAGGAAAAAAGAAATTTTTTCAAATTTCCTCTTGACATAATCACTTTAAAGTGCTAAACTTTAAAGCGTTAAAGCAAATATACCACATTCTGACTTGTTTGTCAAGCAAATATTAAATTGTAAAGGAGTGATTTTTATGACAACAACAATGATGATTAGTATACCAATGCTTATATGTTTTTTTGCACTTATGATAGGTGTCGGTTTTTATTGCAGGAAAAATGCAACAAATGTTGACGGTTTTGTTTTGGGTGGTCGTAGCGTAGGTCCATGGTTGACTGCATTTGCATTCGGAACATCATATTTTTCCGCGGTTATCTTTGTTGGATATGCGGGTCAGTTTGGCTGGAATTTCGGTCTTGCTTCCACCTGGATTGGTCTTGGGAATGCCTTTATAGGCTCACTCCTTGCTTGGAGTGTTCTCGGACGCAGAACAAGAGTTATGACACAACATCTCGACTCAAAAACGATGCCTGACTTCTTTGAAAAAAGATATGACTCAAAGACACTCAAGATTATTGCATCAGTCATAGTTTTCATTTTTCTTATTCCCTACACCGCTTCTCTTTACAACGGACTCTCCTCACTTTTTAACAATGTATTTTCTGTTCCGTATTGGGCAGTAGTTATTGTTATGGCGGTGCTTACAGGTATTTATGTTATTTTTGGTGGCTATATGGCAACTGCAATCAATGATTTTATTCAGGGAATCATTATGCTTGTGGGTATTATTGCAGTTATCGTGGCTGTTCTTGTTAAAAACGGTGGTTTTACTCAGGCTGTTACCAGCCTTACACAAGAAGCAGGTGCAGAGTACACTTCCATATTCGGACCAAATCCTATTTTCCTTTTCTTTGTTGTTGTACTCACCTCTCTGGGCACTTGGGGACTTCCGCAGATGGTCGGAAAATTCTACTCAATCAAGGACGAGGGCTCAATTAAAAAAGGAACTGTCATTTCAACCTTTTTTGCAATTATCGTTGCGGGTGGTTGTTATTTCCTTGGTGGTTTTGGTCGTCTTTACAAGGCGGAAATGATTGCAAGCGGATTTATATCTGACACAGGTGCAGTTATGTTTGACAAGGTTGTACCAACAATTCTTTCAGATTTAGCACCCGTAATTGTAGCTCTTGTAATTGTGCTTGTGCTTTCTGCATCAATGTCAACTCTTTCATCTCTTGTGCTTACATCTTCATCAACACTTACACTTGATGTTATTAAACCAAAGCTTGAGAAAAAACAGAAAGTTGACGATAAAAAGAGCGTTTTTATTCTTCGTGTTTTCATTGTTTTCTTTATTGCAATTTCAGCGATTATTGCAATTCTTAAAGACTCAATATGGTCAAAATCGGTGTTTATCGCACAGATGATGGGTGTTTCTTGGGGTGCATTGGCAGGTGCGTTCTTGGCTCCGTTCCTCTATGGCTTATACTGGAAAAAGACCACAAAAGCAGCCGTTGCAGCAAGTTTCATCTTTGGCACAGGGCTTGAAATTGTGCAACTGCTTATTAGTATAGGACTTTTCAAACCTACAACACCAATTTTTAGCTTTATCTTCACAAATTCACTTTATTCGGGTGTATTTGCAATGGTTGGCGGACTTATTTTAGTGCCTGTTGTAAGTCTTTTAACACAAAAGACTTTACCAAAAAATGTGGATGAAAAATTCAGTTGTTACAACGCAACAGTCACAACAACTGTTACTAATTCATTGGGATAAAAGCAAGGACTTGGATTAATCCAAGTCCTTTTTATTATAAATCTAATATTTTCTCTGCATTTTTGTGCAGTATTAAATCTTTTTCGTTTTTAGTAAGAGGTAATGAGTTCAGTGCTTGTATTTCCTCGTCGCCTTTGCTCCAAGGAGAATCTGTTCCAAAAAGGATTTTATCTGCACTGTGTTTCTTTACAATTCTTAAAAACCGGTCATGTGGGTAATAATTCATACCCATTGATGTATCGAGATAAACGTCCGTACCTACAAGATATCTTTCAACATCTTCCCATTGACGCTGTCCGCCAAGATGTGCAACAACGATTTTTCCACCTTGCATCTGTCTTGAAATATATGCAAACTGTTTAGGACTGCTGTGATATGGTGGCGGGTATGCAGGGTCATAACCTGCATGGAAAAGAATTATCAGTCCTTTGCTCAACGCATAATCATAAATCCTCAACATTTCAGGCGCATCTATGTTAAATTGTTGATATTCGGGATGAAGTTTAATCCCTTTTAACCCCAACTCACAAACAAAGTCAATATCACGTTTATAATCATCCGTATGAGGAAAAACTCCGCCAAATGATATTATTCTTTCGTTTTGTATAGAATAAGCCCACTCGTTGAGAGTCTTTGTCTGACTCTGTTTCGTAATAACGGGCTGGACAACTGAAATGTCAATTCCAAATTTATCCATATTATTTATAAGTCCCGAAACTGTACCATCACTGCATGGCAAGTACTCACCATTACATCCCGTAACGAGTGATGAAATTGCACGTTCTGCTATTGTGTCCGGAAATGCGTGGGTATGAAAATCTATTATCAATTTTATTCCTCCGAAAATTTAACCTACACATATTATGTATCAATAATTACATTAAAATCTTATCTGTCAAACATATCTGCAAGTTTTTTTGCAACGTTTTTAAGGTCTTTAACACCTTTCGTCACATTGTCTTTATGAAAACTTTCAAGATAATTGCTTGCTTCAAGAGTGAAATAACCATCATATCCTATTTCTTTTAAAGCATTTACCACGGCAACAAAATCAATTTTCATTGAAAAAGGAATCTGATGTGAGTCGTGATGTTTATCGTTATCGTGAATGTGTAATGCTTTAAGACGACTGCCCAAGGCTCTTATCATTTCAGGAGCATTTGTGTTACTTCCTTTCATCTCGGCGTGGCCTATATCAAGACAGGCAACAAAATAATCGTCATTTACTGCATCAAGATGTGCGTTAAAGCTTTCAGGTGTTGCACAGGCTGCGAACGAGGAGTGTTCTGCATTTTCATACCAATTCCACATATTTTCTGTTGCAATTTTAACATTGTGTTCTTTGGCAAACGGTAAAAGGTTAAAATACATTTCCGCATTCTCTTCAGGTGTGCCGTCATTCATGGGGTGAATTATGCAAATCTCCCCTCCTGCCTCGGCAATACATTCAATTGCACGTTTCAGATAGTATTCACTCTTTGGTGAGCTTGGGAACGGAGCATGACCCTGATTGCACACAATTCCGTTATCGAGTCCGATTTGTTTAAGTTTTCGTGCAAATGCAAGATAGCCACTCTGTGCTGTGGGGTGATTTTTAGGTACAAGCACTCCGTTTTTATTGTCGCACATCTCAAACATAGAAAAATCCCATGCATTAAAACCAGTTTTTGCAACAAGTTCAACAGCTTTTTCCTCTCCGATATGCATTGCTATTGAATCAATTTCAGTTGAGATTTTCATAAAACACCTCTGCATCTCTTTTTAATTATATAATCGGCAGCAGCAAAAACAACGCATCCTATACCGTAACAAATTATATCTGCAACGGAGAATGTTCTGCCAAGCAGTGTTGAAATTAATAAATTATTATCCAGTCCAAGCAGTTTTACAAAATCAAAATACTGCCCTATTTCTACAATTGATGAAAATAAGAATACAAACAATGGTGCAATATTGAACTTTTCGGGAATAAATACTCTGACAAAACAGCAAATCAGCACCGTCACAAACATATCACCCACATAAGGACGGATAAAATTGTCACGGACAAATAAGGCAATGCCGATTTCTATTATTAGTATTACAAGAAATAAAACACCATAAAATATTCTTAATTTGTTTTTAATATTAGTCACCGCCATAATATAATGTTTAATTTTAATATAAGAAATAAGAAAAAGCAACAGAATAAAAAATTTGTCAAAAAATTTAAAAAACTTTAAAAAAAGACTTGACTATTTAGTTTTGTTATGGTATTATATCCAAGCGTTGAAACGCTGGTGTAGCTCAGTTGGTAGAGCAGCTGATTTGTAATCAGCAGGTCAAGTCGGATCGTAGCCATGTCGTTCTGTGAGCCAAGG
>JAZNIQ010000319.1:0-2306 GCA_045577555.1 Candidatus Fimenecus sp. | reverse complement strand
CTTGAAAAGAGTAAACATTGCCTTTGATACTTTTACCTTTGGCTTCTTTGGAAGTTCAATTCTTTCTTTACAGAAAATACCGCACATAAGGTTACCAAAAGCAGTAACAGAAGCTGCAACAATTGCAAGAGTCATATACATCTGGTTCTTATCGTCGCTGAAAAGTCCGTAAATAAATGTACCAAGATATGCTCCACCGTATCCAATATAATAAGATAATTGCCAGATTGTAGCAACAGTTTTCTTTTCTTTATGGTTAGGTGAAATAACCTGAACAAGATTCTGGCTATGCACATTAAATACATTGAATGCAGATTGAAAACAAGCTATACCATAACGAAGAAGATTCATCTGCTGAATTGACCAACCCTGTGGAACATAGAAATAGAGAACTGTAAGCAAGAATGTAGGAACAAGACAGATAAAATACCAATGACGATATCTACCAAGACTTGTTTTCCAATTCTGTACTATAAAGCCACCTATAATACCAAAAAGAATACCACAAATTGTAGTAAGAGTGGTCTGAACGGCAAGAATATTTGCAATACCGTCAGCATCCACACCTGCTGGGCCATAATAAAGCTCATGCAAGAATGCTGCTGCAAGTGAACCGGTAAGAGTTGTACCGAACATACCACCTGCACGAGAAAGCAATACGCAAAAATACTCGAATTTTGATATGTACTTTCCCTCTGTAGTCAAAAGAGTATTGTCTTGAGTTTTTAACATCATATCATCTCCTGAAGCTAATTTTAATTAATTCTATCACATTTAAAAAATAAAAGCCATATTTTTTTAATTTTATTAAACGTAGTGTCTATATTTTTTACTATTTTTAAAACATAACATCTACAATAATAGGATAATGGTCTGAAGGATACATATCCATTACAGTATTGCGAACAATTTTGTATCTATAAACTTTGACATTTTTTGAAACGAATGCATAGTCAATAGGACCATTTGCACTCTCTTTGACTTTGCCATATCCGTGAAATGTTATACCATCATCACTGTTATCGGCAACAAACTTTGAATCATTTGTTTTCATAAGCATTTTACCATAAGCTTCGCCTATTGGTTCAGCATTAAAATCACCTGTACAAACAACAGAAAAACCACTTTTTTCAAGTTCGTCAATTTTACTATTAAGGACATCTGCCTGTAAAGCTCTTGAAGCATCACTAACATGGTCAAGATGTGTGTTTATGTGGGCATATTTAACGCCTGTTTCTTTGTTTTCAAGAACTGCCCATGTTGCAATTCTTGTGCAAACCGATTCCTCATACTTGGTGTATTTTTCTTCAGGTGTATCACTAAGCCATATTGTACCACTATCGAGAAGTTTAAACTTGCTTTTAAGATAGAAGACTGCACTGTATTCACTGTTTACATCTTTATCTCTGTGCTCACCAACATATGCATAATTTTCAAGTCCTGAAGTGAGAATATCCATCCATTCACCTGTTGCCTCTTGAACACCAACAGAATCAGGGGAATACTGTTCAATAATAGCTTTTGATATAACAGAACGATTTTTCACACTTCCTTCTTCGTCATCACAATATCTAAGATTAAATGACATAACTCTTGTGGCATCATTTGTTTTTTGGGGAATACCATCGATTATAATCTCACCAAAATCAATATCTTTTATCATAAAAAGCTCCTTTTAATACTGAAACAAATTAACTTATACCTGGAGTTTTAAGAATACCTGTGGTACGAAGAACATATTCATAGCTCCAGTTGATTCCCTCGGTTCTCCAGGCACCGGGACCGTGCCATTTTTCATTCAGATTTACAAGATGAAGCGGTCCGAATGAGTTATAACGGTGAGTATAAAGCTTAAGACCGACTTCATGTTCACCGCCGAGAACATCCTTTATTTCAAGAGTGTAGGGAGGATAAATAATATTACCCTTGATTTCACCGTCAACATTTACCTCAATAAGTGCACCCATATAGTCACTTGCGGTTACTGTCAGACTTCCGTTTTCTGCTACAGCCTTCATTTTATACGTAACTGCTCCTGAGTAGAAAGGAAGTCCCTGATTTAAGAGCGAGCCGAAAGCGAGCTTTTCGGGAAGTGCGGTTATAACAGCATTAGAACCAATTACCCTGACACCGAAATCGCCGAGAACAAACACATTTTCAATGTTTGCAGTTTCACCGAAGGGAAGAGTGATTTCAAGTATATTCTCACCCTTTACGATATTGCCGAGCTTCATTTTGCCGATTGAAATATCGACATAGAAGCCTTCCTCTCGTTGAGTAATTTTTTCACCATTAAAGATTACATC
>JAZNIQ010000318.1:0-4191 GCA_045577555.1 Candidatus Fimenecus sp. | reverse complement strand
CATCAACCTTGACTTTGCTGACGTTACATCAGTTATGAAGGATGCAGGTCATGCTCATATGGGTATTGGTCACGCAAGTGGTAAAGATAAGGCTGAGCAGGCTGCTAACGCTGCTATCTCCAGCCCACTTCTTGAAACAACAATCACAGGTGCAAAGGGTGTTATCATCAGCATCACAGCATCTCCTGACATCACTCTTGAAGATGTTGACACAGCAGCAGGTATCGTTCGTGCACAGGCTGACGAAGATGCAAACATCATTTTCGGTGTTGCTTTCGACGAAAAACTTGATGACGAAATGTTCGTTACAGTTATTGCAACAGGTTTCGGCCTTGATGCAAACGGCGTTGCAAAGAAACCTTACTACAACGGTGCTATGGATGAAATCAGCTCAAACAGCGGCAACTTCGGTGCTGACGACGATATGGGCGACATTCTTGACCTTTTCAAGAGCAGAAAATAATTAAATTTTCATAAAAGATTAAGACGGAGAGAATATCTCCGTCTTGTTTTTTGTGGCAAGCTGTTCCATTGACTTTTATCTGAAAATACTGTATTATAATTATATATTAATTAAGGTGATTGTTATGAAAAAAAGTATTAAGTTTTTAGCAGTTATATCGGCATTTGTCCTTCTTGTTTCATCTCTTTTTGTAATAAGCGTAAGTGCTGCCGATGTGGCATATTCTGCGTCGAATGTTTCGGGTAAAAAGGGTGAAACCGTTACTGTCAGCGTTAAAATCTCAACGGATAAAAAAATCTGGGGAGCAAATGTAATGCTGGGTTACAATCCTTCAGAATTGCAGTATGTCAGCAGTAGTGAGGGTGATGCCTTTTCTAACGGAAGTATTTTCAACAACGGCTCATCTGTTAATTTTTCAGGAACATTTGCTAAAACTAAGGGCACAATTTATACAGTAAAATTCAAGATTCTTAAAGATTCAGGCACATCAACGCTAAAACTCACAAGTACGGAAAATATCGACTATAACGGTAAATCTTACACTTGCAGTGCTACTAACGGAGTTGTAACAATCCTTGATTCTTCAGCACTTTCAGGAGATGTAAATAACGACGGAAAGGTGAGCTCCCTTGATGCTCGTCACGTGTTGCAACATGTGGCAGGATTGCGAACATTCAACTCAACACAGCTCAAACTTGCCGATGTCAATAAGGACGATAAAATAAATTCCCTCGATGCCCGTTGGATTCTCCAAATCGCTGCAGGAATAAGAAAATAATAATTTAATAGAAAAATAGAAAAGACGAGATTTGATTCTCGTCTTTCTTATTCCTCATCAACATTGAGTGAAAAATCTTCCTCATTGAATTTATCAAGCTGTTTTGGTCGTTTTGGTTGTCTTTTCAACGGGTCATATTTGAATTTTTTACAGTTAAAATCCTTTGTAACAATTCCCAGCTTTTTACACAAAACAGACTCTTTATCAGGACTTAACCTGCCGTGAGCACAATACTCACAGTAGGGTGAAACATCCTTGGTACCAAATAATTTCTTCAATTTAATCACCTGCGTTTAATTTTCAATTTATTCTACCATATTTTCTTCTTTCTATCAATATCAAAAATCATAATAATACACATTCCGATAAAAACAAAAAATGCAGGGGTCGAAACAGAAAATGTAACTGCGGAAATCTGACTTCCTGCTGCAAAAACATCTGTTTCTACAGGAAAAATTAAAAGTAATAAATGAGTTATAAGAGCTGCTAACGCTCCGTTTAAAATCCTGCTTACAAGAAAATGACTGTATTTCAATTCCATATGCCGGATATATCCAAGCACCTGACAATGCACACAGATTCCGCCAAAACCTATTACACCTGAAATTATGGGCAGTGACATTTTACCTGAAATCAATGCACAACCCTTTGTAACCTCTGAAACTGATGTGAGAAAAACATATAAATTTTCATTTAAGTTTAAAGTCTTAATACAAGCGGTGATTGAGCTGAAAATAACAACCCATGCACAAATTCCCAAAATTGATTGCAAAGCATCACTTACCGATGCGGAAAGTGTCGATAATGGCATTTGAATCTGACTTTTTATTTTGATGCTTTCCTCATTTTTATCCCCTAAAAACCGTGATACTATCCCGAGAAATAACGAGGAAATACAAAGTGATGCATAAATTATAACTCCCGCTTTTGTGCTGTTGAGCATATTGACTCCCACAGCAGTTACAACAAATGCAGGACCTGCATTCATACAAAACAGACACAATCTTTGTGCCTGTTTTTTTGTTATCTGTTCCCTTGAATACAGTTCATTTGTCATTTTTATTCCAAGAGGAAACCCGCCAATCATGGACATTATTATAACAGGAACACAACATGAATTCTGTCGAAAAAGCAGTTTGGCAACAGGTGTTAAAAATTTGTAAGCCCAATAAAAAACATTGGATTTTATAATGTATGTTGAAAGTGTCATAAAAGGGAAAAGTGACGGAATAATTGTATAAAAGCAAATGCTCAACCCTTGTGTAACTCCCTCTTTTACCGATAAGGGAAAACGAAACATAAAATATATGCATAAAAAAATTGCAATAACAGAAAAATATTCCCGTTTGATTTTCAGAACTGCCATAAATCACACCCGATAAAATATATTAAAATAAATCTTTAATAATGAATTATTTTAATGGTACTTCATATAATTTTATGAACAGAAATGGTGGGTTGCAAAAATGGCACAAAGAAAAAGAGAAAAAAACCAATATAAAAACAAAATTTTGTCGGAAATGTTTGCAGATGAACCGAAAATTGAGATGCTTGGCAACCGCGAAATTATAATTGACGGTTGCAAAGGCGTTGTGGAATACGGTGAAAATCTTATCAAATTGAGTCTTGGTAAAAGCACTTTGTCCGTATCGGGTGACAATCTTGTCATTAAATCCTTTGACAGCAGTATAGCGGTCATAAGCGGTCAAATCGGTGAAATCTCTTTTACATCATAGGTGAGTTATGCTTATTATTCAGATTATCAGGTATCTTTTTGGTTACATAAATTTCAGGGCATTCGGCGGTTTTGCGGACAGATTTTTAAACCTTTGCACAAGAGATGGTATTCCACTCTGGAATATTAAAAATGTCAAGGGTAATATAAGTGCATCAACTACCATTGCAGGCTATTTATCAATCCGTAAGCCTGCTCGTAAGTCGGGTATGAAAGTGATGGTTTTGGACAAAAAAGGTCTGATTTTCTTTCTTAAAAGAAATAAAATTCGTGTGGGAATTTTAGTCGGTGCATTAATCTGTGTGTGCATAACCATAATTCTCTCCCAGTTTATCTGGAGTGTGTCACTTGTGGGAAATGTGGAACTGGAAGACGATTTTCTCCTTTCCTCATTTGAAAGATATGGAGTAAAAGTCGGTGCGCCTATCCGTGTGTTAGAGGATGAAATCGCACAGTCCGTTGTGAGTGAAATTGAAACTCTTTCCTGGGCAGCAATTAACAGAAAAGGTACCGCAGTTGTAATTGAGGTCAGAGAAAAAACTATTGCCCCTAAAATGTATGACGATAAAACTCCCACTAACCTTGTGGCAAGTGAGGACGGCGTGATTTTAAGCATAGATGCTCTTTACGGTAACGAGGAGGTAAAACCAGGCTCTGCGGTGGTGAAAGGTGATTTGCTCATAAGTGGAGTTGTTACACATAAGGATGGAAAAGAAAACACAATTCACGCTGACGGATATGTAAAAGCACTTGTAAAAAGAAAAAACACATTTTCGGGAAATGATTTTTCGTTGTTTGTGCAGACAAAAGAAAACTTGAGAAAAAGCCTTTTCTTTTTTGGCATCAGAATCCCACTTGGTAAAGCGGTTTCAAAAGATTTTTATACAGAGCATAAGTCTTTTATTGAAAGTGAAAAAATTCTGCTTCCTTTGGGAATAATAACAGAGTACGGTGCTGAATTTTCAGATGAGCCTTTACAAACAGACGATGAAACAAAAGAAATGCTTGCCTTATGGAAAAGTGCAAATTATGTAAAAGAATTACTTGGTTTCAGCGATGTCAGAAAATCAGCTGTTACAAGGAATGTGACACAATCAGGCATACAATTTGTTTTTCAGGGTGATTGTGTGCAAGAAATAGGTGTTTTACAGGAAATTTATGTTGAAAAAAGTAATGACAACACATAAAAATTGTGTTAAAATATATTAAATATAT
>JAZNIQ010000317.1:0-7750 GCA_045577555.1 Candidatus Fimenecus sp. | reverse complement strand
TCAGCGTAATATATGTCCCCTCTTTTTACGTTCATTTATATATCACTCTCCATAATTCTTTTCACAATTATTTTTACCTCATATTTACATAAATAAACATTTATAGTAAAAAAACAGGGAGTAATACATAATATTCTTTTTTTATTGACTCTGTCCCGTATAATATTCAAAACTTTCAAAAAACAGGACATCCGTTCCGTTAATGGCTAATTTTTGAAATTTTTTTGTTTCATTTTCCACATACAATTCACATTTGTACCCTTTTGATATAAATGTATAACATCCGTTTTCGTTTGTGGCAGATTTAATATTTTCACCGCAACTTTCAAGGCAAACACACAACGCGTTAAACGGCAGGTTATCCCTTGAAACAAAAAAGGACAGTTCCTGCAATTTAACCTCGCATTCACCGTCCTTACATATTATCTGCATATCTTTTACGGTTTCAGGTTCGGTAAAATTCAACACAAGTTCATTGAACGAAGTGTATTCTGCCTTTGCACATATTTTCACATCATTCGCAACTGTATAAACGTCCGTTGAAAAACCGTAAAAGTCGGGTATTTCATTTTCAAGTTCCTTGTTTTTTTGAGTTTGACATCCTGCTAAAAATAAAACAAAAACAAAAACAAGGATAACGCGTTTCATATTATTATCTCTGTCACCCTATTCAAATTTATTTAAAGTTTTCGGCAACTCCTGAAGCATCAAAGTTGGCGTGTTACCCATCATTGAGTATTTTGCAGTTACATCATCACCTGTTACTCCATGGATATTAACACCCGCAACAGCACTCCTGAACGGGTCAACACCTTGAGCTATAAACGAAGCAATAATACCACTCAATACATCACCACTGCCACCTGTTGCCATCCCCGGATTACCTGTTGAGTTTACATACATATCCTCATATTCTGTACTGCCGACAAGAGTTGATGCGCCCTTTAACACAAGAACAGATTTATGTGCTTTTGTAAAGTTTTTCACAACAACACTTCTGTTTTCCTGTATTTCCTCAACAGTTACATCGGCAATTCTTGACATTTCCTTGGGATGAGGAGTTAAAACTATCGGTACCTTTGCCTCATCAATAATATTTATATTATCTTTAAGAGAATTTATGCCGTCCGCATCCAAAATAATCGGAACAGTTGAATTTTTTATAATAAATTCTGTAATTGCTTTTGTATCCTCATCAACACCCATACCGCAACCGATAAGAACACAGGAGCATTTTTGTAATTCCTTTTCCAGACGTTTAATTGCATTTTGTGATATTTTGCCTTTTTTATTGCTTTCAAGAGGGACTAAAATCTGTTCATAAGTCTTTGGTGCTATTGCACTATAAATTACAGATGGGAATGCGACTTTGACAAGTCCCGCACCGCTATTCACTGCGCCCTGGGACGCAAAATACACGGCATTTGGCATTTCATAACTGCCACCGATTACAAGTACTGTTCCATATGTACCCTTATGGCTCTGACAATCACGTTTTTTAAAAAACGCCTTAATTTCATCTGCATTCACCGTGAAAAGTGATGCAGGAACACCATCAAAACATCTGTCCGGTATTCCAATGGGTGCGAGAATGACTTTTCCGCATTTCTCCATTGAGGGTTTAAGCACATGAACGGGTTTTAATGTCAACACCGCAATTGTCATATCAGCAGAAACAGCATTTGCTGTCACTTTTCCGCTATCACCCTCCAGACCGCTTGGAATATCAATACTTATAACTGTTGCGGAAGAGGAATTAATTTTTGTGAAAAGAGAAGATGCAAGTGCATCGGGTTCACCATGAAACCCAATTCCAAAAATACAGTCAACTATGAGTTGCGAATTTTCAAAATATTTATCCGTAATGCCTTTGCTGTCATAATACACTACAGGTATATCCAATGCACGTACACGTGAAAGCATTTCAGAAGAAATATTATCTCCCGGCAGTCCCATAGCCATCATAACCGCAACATTATAACCGTTTTCGTGCAATTTGCGAGCAATTACAAAACCGTCACCGCCGTTTTTACCTTTACCGCAAACCACAAGGACCTTTCTTTTATTGGTACTCTCAAAAGTTTTACGGATAACACGAGCACAATATGAGCCTGCATTTTCCATAAGTTGCAAATAGGAAATACCGCTCTCATTTGCCATAGCTTCTACTTTTTTTACATTTTCAACTGTTAAAACTCTCACAAAAATCACTCCACTATATGACTATATTTATATTTTATCATAAACACTCTGAAAAGCAATAAAAAAAGGAGAGTTTTCACTCTCCATTTTTTTACAGAACATAAATTGTTACGCCTCTGTCGCCCCATTGATAGCACTGCTCTGTGCTGTTCATATAAAGGTCGGCAGTAAAATAGCCTTTTTTAACAAATCCACCTGTATCAGCTGCGATAGCATATCCGTAAACAACACCGTCATTTGATACAATCCACATTTCTGTTCCGTAAGGAATCTGTTTAGGATTAACTGCGATGTAACCCGGTTTAACTGCCTTACCGGTTGATGTTGTACCACCCGGAATACAGTACGCTGCTGCTCTGCCGCTTATAGTGTATTTGTAATCTGTAGGAACATTATTCTCACCGATTGAGTATTTTGACGGAAGCGGAATTTCAGAAATCGGCTTGCCGTTTTTCTCAATCTTGCTGTTACCTAATTTTGTTGAAGTGTTCTTTACAAGAGTGCCCACAGTTGTAATCTGTTTTACAGGCTTCTTTGTAATTTCTTCACTTACAAGTTCTGAAGACTGAACCTCACCATTTACAATTTTATCTTCATAGGTAAGTGTTTTAATACCGTCAATGCCCTTTTGAGTAACCTTTTTAGTACCCTTTGTCATTGCTGAAGATTTAACTGTTTCTGATGTGAACGGAATCTTCTCCTCTGTTTCGCGTGTTACATATTCAACACGGAGAACATCAATAACTAATTCATTTGTAAGAACAGTGTCTGCAGTGGGAGAAACCTCATCATCCCCATCAAGAACAATACCCTGTTCTTTGAGAACATCGCCAACTGTTTTCGCTGTAGATTTAACTGTTTTACTTTCACCGTCAACATTGATTGTCAAATCAAAAGAATTGATAATTTTAACCTCTAAATTGTTTGTCACAACAGCATTTACGTCAACGCTTGAAAATAAATTGTCAGTAAGAACTACGCCTTGGCTTTCGATAAGTTCTGCAACTGTTCCTGCAAATACAGTGTTAATTGTAGTACCGTCTGAATGAACAAAAGTTACATTATATGCACGGAAGATTTCGATTCGGCTGTCCTGACCGGGGTTGAAGTCATCAAGTATAAGTTTATCATCTTCGGACAACTGAATTCCTGCTTCGGCAACAATTGTTTTTGCTACTCTTTCAGCAGTTTCAACTCTTGTTACCTGTGAGCCATCATAAATATCAACGATATAAGAAGTCTCACCTGTGGCAGCAAAGGCTGTTCCGGCACATAAAATGACAATTGCCATTACTATAGCCGTTACTCGCACAGCAATGTTACGAGTTGCTTTTACCTGCCCATTAATTTCTTTTTTCATCATTCTGCTCCTTTAATAAGCCGTGTTAACCCTTTATTTTTATCAGGGGCAAGTTTTAATTTTAAACTTAGAAAAGCAAAATCAAGCCTCGCCTAAACCACGACCGTTATTCTCGCTTTGTGACCTTGAAGATTATATTCATCTCAAGTAAAAAAGTCAAATTTTTTCAAAAAAGTTTTTTGTGTATATTTCACAAAAAACAAAGTCAATTTTTGTCTTAATATCCATATAAAAGGGTGAAAACCACAATATATTGTGTTTTTTTAAGATTAATTTTTAATTTTTTTGTGAGATTATTAAAATTTTATTAAATTATTACAAAACGGTTACAAAATATTACGGATTTTAACTCTTTTTTAATTATTTATACACATTAATTTTATGCATTTTTTTGAAAAAAATTCCTATTTTTCTCTATACTATTATATATAGGGTGTTTTTAGTGAAAAATCACATAAAAAATGACGGAATAAAACTTCCGCCAAATTAAAAATATACAATTTATACAAAAACAAATTGAATCAACACCATATAGAGTATTGTGCCTGTGCCTATGCTTAAAAGATTATTTCTTTTCCATATATGAAGTAATATAACAACCGAAACAGAAATCAATTCAGGAAGTCCGAACGGAAACGAAAAAGGATTGACTGACTTAAAGCAATAAATAACAAGCATACCTATAACTGCAGGTGGAAGAACTTTACCAAGATATTCAACTGCTTTCGGAATCTTCTTCCCTTCCGGAAAAAGAATAAACGGAATTGCACGTGTTGCAAGTGTGGTAAGTGCCACTAATACTATTATAACAACTGAACGACAGAATGAAACGGGAAGATTAGTCATTGTTTTGCGCCTCCCCTGTTTTGCTTTTTTCTTCGATTCTATGATTTGATAAGAGAATAATCATAATCACAATCATAGACGGCAATATGAAACTGTCCTTGCCGAAAATCAACAGGCATACTAAACTTGAAATCACACCCACAACTGCCGGAAAGCGATTTTTCTTTTCAAACCATTGTTCAACAAAGATTACAACAAACAATGCTGTCATAGCAAAATCAATACCTTTTGAATTAAAAGGAACAAATGTACCTGCCACAGCACCAATCATGGAACCTGCAATCCAATAAGATTGATTTAATGTTGAAAGTGCAAATAAGAATTTACCCTCATCCACATCGGGTGGTGTTTTTGTAAGAAAATAGAGAGAATATGTTTCATCGGTAAGTGAAAAAATCATATAAGGTTTTTTCTTGCCCGAAACCTTGAACTTATCAAGCAGGGAAAGTCCATAGAAAATATGACGGACATTAACCATAAATGTTAAGAAAACAACTTGAAAAAGACTAACGGATGGGTCAAAAAAGTTAACTGCAAGGTACTGACCTGAACCTGCATAAACAAGCAGACTCATAAGCCCTGCCCAAAGAAAATTATATCCTTTGTCCGCAAACATAACGCCAAAAGCTATACCTATAAAAAGATAGCCTGTCATTACGGGAATTGTATGCGGAAAAGCTGCTTTATAAGCAGCTTTATATGTATTTTGCTTTTTCAAGATTATCACCATTGGTGATTTTATCACATTAAAGTAATAAAGTCAATTAAAAATTTAAAACGACGGGGAAAATCACCGTCAAAAGAATTGTTGCCAACTTTGTATGTTAATCATTTTATACTCCAGTTACTCCAATAACGATTAATCCTTACTCTAACTTTACAGTCAAGGACTTTTTGTGATTATTTTTATAATAACACATAAATTTTTGATTTGCAAAAAACATGATATAATCAAGGTACCGGAGTTTGCAACACAACTATAATTATGATATACTTATTATATAATAATCTTTCGGAGGAAAACATGAAGAAATCTGATATTGTTAAATTTAAAAATTCAGTTATTACAGATTTAAAGGGGCTTAAAGTAAAGAATTTTCTTATTTTATTTATTGCGGGTATTATAAATTCAATAGGAGTTACTATGTTTTTAGCGCCTGTAAATCTTTATGATAGCGGTGTTTCGGGTACATCCATGCTTTTATGGCAAGTTACACCTGAACAATTTAATCTTTCATTTTTTCTTGTTATCATCAATATTCCACTTTTCCTTTTTGGACTTAAAAAACAAGGATTACAATTCACGATATACTCCGTATGGGCAGTAATTATTTATTCTCTTTCATCATTTATAATCACTGATATTTTACCTATTGACGTTGCAACTTCTTCACCATTTGCAGGGCAGGATTTAGTACTTTGTGCAATATTCGGCGGTTTGATTTCAGGTATTGGCAGTGGTCTTACAATCCGTTATGGTGGTGCTATTGACGGCGTTGAGGTTATGGCTGTTATTTTCTCAAAAAAACTCAATATGACCGTTGGCACATTTGTTATGATTTACAATGTAATTCTCTATATTATAATAGGTATTGTTTTCAGAAGTTGGGAGCTTCCTCTTTATTCAATTATCACTTACGCTGTTGGCATTAAATCTGTTGACTTTATTGTTGAAGGTCTTGATAAAGCAAAATCAGTTATGATTATAACTGAAATGGAAGAAGAAGTTTGCGATGCTCTCAGCAATAATTTTGGTTATGGTGTTACACAAATTCACGCAACAGGATATTACTCAGGAAAATCACGTTCAGTTATATATTTTGTCGTTAACCGTTTCCAGATTGCAAAGCTTAAAATGATTGTTTCGGCAATTGACCCCAACGCATTTATCACTATTTCAGAAACATCTGACGTTTTAGGTAGCAGTTTAAAGGGCAAGAATTAACATATATTGGATGCGATAATGTTCATAATTAACAATTTTATTTATAATACTTGCATATTTTTAAAATACATTGTATAATATCTGTGAATAAGTTTCGCAAAAGGTATTTTTATTCATGCGAAAAGTATAGGAGGATTATTTATGAAAAAAAGATTAGTTGTAGTTCTCGCTTTAGTTCTTGTTTTCACATCGCTCTTTTTGACAGCTTGTGGCGACAATAAAGGCGAACAGACACCAAGCGGTGACATTTCTACAGTTAAAATCAATGTAGGTACAGGTGGTTCAACAGGTACATACTATGGTTTCTGTAATGTTGTTTCTACTGTTCTTAAAGAAGAAACAGGTGCACAGCTTATGATTCAGTCATCAGGTGCTTCAAAGGCAAACATCCTTGACATTGACGACGGTGTTGTAGATATGGCAATTGTTCAGAACGACGTTATGGACTATGCTTACAACGGAACATCTCTCTTTGAAGGCGACGGAGCAATCAAGTCTTTCTCTACTCTTGGTGCTGTTTATGCTGAGGTTTGTCAGATTGTTGCTCGCGCTGATTCAGGTATCAAGACAGTTGCTGACCTTAAAGGTAAGAAAGTTTCTGTTGGCGATAGCGGTAGCGGTGTTGAGTTCAATGCCCAGCAGATTCTTGGTGCTTATGATATCACATTTGAAGATATTGACAAGCAGAACTTAAGCTTTGACGCATCTGCAAACGCTCTTAAAGACGGTAAGATTGATGCATTCTTCTGCACAGCAGGTGCTCCTACAGTTGCGATCACAGACCTTTCAACAACAACAGGTATTGTTCTTGTTGAAATCGATGCTGAACACCTTGCAAAACTTCAGAAGGATTACGGTTTCTATGCTGCTTACACAGTTCCTGCAGGTACATACAAGGGAATCGATAAGGATGCTACAACAGTTGCTGTTAAGGCTACATTTATCGTAAGCAACGACCTCAGTGAAGAAACTGTTTATCAGCTTACAAAAGCTATTTATGAAAACAAAGACAACTATTCACACGATAAGGCTAAAGAAATGAGCCTTGAATATGCTGTTTCAAGTATCTCTGTTCCATTCCATCCGGGTGCAGAAAAGTACTACAAAGAAGTTGGTGCTATAAAATAATGAGCCACAAAACCTTGGCTCCCATTAAAAAAAGGTTAATTGTAGCAGCCGTTTTAATGATAATCATTACAGCGGCTGCTTTCGCTATAAAAAGCTTTTCGGCTAAATATCTGGTTTTATACGATTCTGATACCGGGAAAAGATATATAACAGAAAAAGCCGAGGACGGGCTTATGTTTTCCGTGGAGTTTGTCCACTCCGTTAACCAAACGCCCGTTAAAGATACTTATATAATCGAAAACGGCGAAATCCGAGCATATTCCACGACC
>JAZNIQ010000316.1:0-10098 GCA_045577555.1 Candidatus Fimenecus sp. | reverse complement strand
CGCATTTGCAACATCAGGTATTGTTGTTATGTACATGGTAATAGGCCTTGACCCTGCACAGATGCTTAGTTCATCAGCAGTTGTGTCCGCACTTGATATGCCTGCTGATATGAGATTTGCGATGTTCTCACTTGTTTCAATCGTTCCTGGTATCAGTATGCTTCTCTGTGCACTTCCAATGTTCTTCTACAAAATTGCAGGTAAAGAGAAAAAAGATATGATTGCATCTCTTCAGGCAAAGCGTCAGTCCGAAGGTTTTGTAGTAAGTGAATAATAATCAAAAAATAGAGCCTACATAATTATGTGTAGGCTTTATTGATAGGTGATATTATGAAAGATTTTAAGTTCTTAGTTTTAACAGACCCTCATTTTTTTGATACTGATTTAGGTTGCAGTGGTCCGGCTTATGAGGATTTTATGCATTATGAGCAGAAATGCTTTGCGGAAACCGAGAGCATCAATAATGCAGTTTTTAAATATTTGGGAGAAACTGATTTAGCCGACACAATTATTATCGTTGGTGATTTAACACAGAACGGTGAGCGCAAAAGTCACGAAAAGTTTATAAAGCTTCTTTATGATTTAAAGGCAAAGGGTAAAAATGTTTATCTTATTACTGCCGACCACGACTGGAAAGGTGACCCGTTTGCATTTGGTGAAAACGGAAGATATATGCCTGAACCCACACCCAAAGAAGACCTCATTAAATTGTATAATGATTTTGGTTTCAGTAACGCAATCGCAGTTGACGAGGAGCATATTTCATATGTTGCACAGTTGAGTGAAAATGTGCGACTTCTTGCAATCAATGCGGATATCAAAACTCATGGTCAGTTCAGTTTAACAGAAAAACAAGTTGAATGGATTAAGGTGCAGACTAAAAAGGCGAGGGAAGACAATCAGACAATGTTTGCAATCTGCCACTATCCTGTTTTGCCAATTCAACCAATTTTCTCGATTATAAAATCATCCCTTATGTATGATTATAAATCAGTTGCAACACTTCTTGCGGATGAGGGTGTGCATCTCGTCTTCACAGGTCATATGCACAACCAGAGTATAAATGAATTTGTGACCGAAAAAGGCAATAGATTCTTTGATGTTACAACAGGCTCAATTATTGCTGACCCGTCATACATAAGATTGGTAACTCTCAATGAAAACAAAGCAGAGATTGAGAGTATTCCTACTCCCGATTTTGACTACGATACAAAGGGTATGACCTGCAAAGAATATCTCACATCAGTATTTGATGCTATGATTAGAAACATTCTTCTTGACTTGCGTGACGACACAACAAGAGCAATGAGAAAATTCGGAATAAAACAATCAAAGGGATTGATTTTCGGACTCCGTATGGGTGGCAAACTTCTCTGTTCAGTTAAGCTTGGAACTCTTGCAAGATTACTATTTATTAAGTGTGATAAGAGTATTAGAAAAGTTAAACTCATTGACTATGCAACTGTGCTTGTGAGAAATGTTTTTCGTGGTAATCAAACATATAACGAGGGCACTCCCGAGGGCGATGTGTTTATCGCATTCTTAAAGAGAATGAAACCAATACTTAAAAAAATCAATGTCAAAGACCCCTATGGTGAAAAAGCAGACCTTGCTGAACTGCTTAAAAACACCGCAGGTAATTACGGCTATGACGATTATAATGAAATTATTAAATGGTAATAAATATGGTGGGATATTCTCTCACCATATTTTTTCTGTTTCCCTATTGCATTTTATTGATTTAGTGTGCTACAATATTTGAAATCGCATTTTATAGTGAAAGAAGTAATTTCTATGGTAACACTTGATAAAATCTATCACGCATCATTTGTTTTAAAGGATATTATCCGTAAAACTGATATGATTTATGCACCAAAAATTCGTACCGATTGTGAAGTTTATCTTAAAACAGAAAATCTGCAGGTAACAGGCTCATTCAAGGTTCGTGGTGCGGCTTATAAAATCAGTCAGCTTTCAGCCGAGGATAAGGCAAAAGGTGTAATTGCCTGTTCAGCGGGTAATCACGCGCAGGGTGTCGCACTTGCCGCAACAAAAAACGGTATTAAGTCACTTATTTGTCTTCCTGACGGTGCACCAATCTCAAAAGTTGAGGCTACAAAGAGTTATGGTGCAGATATCTGCCTTGTTGAAGGTGTTTATGACGATGCATATAATAAAGCATTACAGTTAAGAGATGAAAAGGGTTATACCTTTGTTCATCCTTTTGACGATGACGATGTTATCGCAGGTCAGGGTACAATCGGTCTTGAAATTCTTGACCAGCTTGCCGATGTTGATGCAGTTGTCGTGCCAATCGGTGGCGGCGGACTCATCAGCGGTGTTTCATTTGCAATCAAGGCGCTTAACCCAAATGTTAAGGTTTACGGTGTTCAGGCAAAGGGTGCGCCAAGTATGTATAACTCAATCAAAGATGATAAGATTGAACGACTTGATAATGTATCAACTATTGCCGACGGTATCGCAGTTAAAGAGCCCGGCGAAAACACCTTTGAATATGTTAAAAAATATGTTGACGAAATCGTTACAGTTTCTGACGACGAAATCGCAACAGCGATTCTTACACTTATTGAACAGCAAAAGCTCGTTACAGAGGGCGCGGGTGCAGTTTCAGTTGCGGCAGTAATGTTTAATAAGATTGATGTTAAGGGTAAAAAGGTTGTCTGTCTTGTTTCAGGCGGTAACATTGATGTTACAATTCTTTCTCGTGTTATCAAGCGTGGTCTGCTCACTAGTGGTCGTACATATTCACTCACAATTGAGCTTGTTGATAAACCGGGTCAGCTTAAAGGCGTTTCAAATATTATTGCTGATTTGGGCGGTAATGTTATTTCAATTCACCACGAAAGAGCATCTGAAAATTCAGAAATCAACGGTTGTTATCTTCGTATTTTGCTTGAAACTCGAAACTTTGAGCATATTGAAATGATTAGAAATGAATTAACATCACAAGGATATAAACTTGTATAAGGAGAAATTACTATGATTAAAACAATCAGTACAGATAAAGCACCTGCAGCAATCGGACCTTATTCACAGGCAAAGGTTGTGGGCAATCTTGTTTTCACATCGGGACAGATTGCAATCAACCCTGCAAACGGTGAAATTGAGGCGATAACTATTGAAGAGCAGACAAAACAGGTGTGTGAGAATATCAAAAACCTTCTTGAAGCCGCAGGCAGTGACCTTGACAGCGTTGTAAAAACAACTTGCTTCCTTAAAAATATGGAAGATTTCGCAACTTTCAACGGAATTTATGCCGAGTATTTTACATCTAAACCTGCACGTTCATGCGTAGCAGCAAAACAGTTACCAAAGGATGTGCTTGTTGAGGTTGAAACTATAGCAGTAGTAAAATAAGTGCAAAATACAAAATGACAGCCCCCTCTGACGTCAGAGGGGGCCATTTTTTGTTATAGCTTATTTAATCGGTGACATACGGAATGTATATGTATAAACCTTATTTGGTTTCAACTGATATTTTTCTCTTACCTGTGCGTCACCGGGCATATCGCCACCAACACCGATTTGATTTAAGTCAACATTGAATGTTGTGATGTCATAGTGTGGTAATTCGTGGATATGCTTTGCAAGTTGCAACTGGTCCTGTGTGTAGTGCCATGCGCTGAAGCAGATTGGTGTGTCACCCATAGCCTCAAAACGAAGACCTTTGTTTTCTTTGTTTCTGATTTCAACCCATCTTACATCAGTACGGTTACCGTTTTCCTGTGGACGCATATAGTGATGTTCAAGGTCGGCAACTGATTTTTCGTGGAGAGTAATCTTACCACCTGTTTTTCTGTCAAAATATGTTTCCTGTGGGCCACGGCCATACCATTTAACTTGGTCAAATTCACGAAGAAGTCCCATCTTTGTACCAAAACGAAGAAGATTGAAACTCTTTGGTGTACCTGTATGAGAAATCTCAATACTTCCGTCAGGACTGATTACAAATTTTGATGTAACACCTGAGAAGAACTGAACATTCCAGTTGATTTCCGCAACAACCTGACCGAGAGAATTTTTGCTTACGGATTTAAGAGTGCCTTTCGCATTGTTTGTTGCTCTCTGCCAGTTGAAATATGGGTGGAAAGGAATAAGGAACGGTACAAAGTTTGTGTTAGAAAGGTCGTTATCAGTTACAGCACGGAAATAGTTCGGTGTAATTGCTGCTTTAAGATATTCCTTACCGTCATATTTAAGTGATGTAATCTTACCGCCGTCAATTTTAATGCTGAAATTATCACTGTTTGCGAAAACAATATTGCCATTCTTAACATAAGTAATCTGACCGTCAATAAATGTCTTTTCTTCAGGTTTAACAGTTTTAACAACAAACTGGTCAAATCCCTGCTCATATCCTGCCTCACACCAAGGATGTGCAGTTTTGTTAAGGAATGAAACGATAAGTACACATTCTTTTTCAGGGAGAGTTGTTAAATCGTAAGGAATTGAAAAGTCAATTTCTGAAAGGGGAGCACAGTTAATGTCAACAACACCGTTTTGCACCTCAACACCCTCTGCCTGTAAACTCCATTTGAAATGGAAATCAGAAAGGTCAGTAAAGAGTTTTTTGTTAATGAGGGTGAATTCACCTTTACTTAAATCTTTTTCCTTAACCTTGATTTCACAGTAAACTTTTTTAACCTCAAAGTATGATGGGTGAGGTTTTCTGTCTGCTGTGATAATACCGTTAGCGTTAAAGTATGTGTTTGAGCCTGTCATAGCGGTTGTGTTAGGAATATGTGTGTATCTGCCCGGCTCATAAGGCTCAAAGTCTGTACCGTAAAGCCACTGGTCACCCTCAGGAGTCTTTTTGCGGATTGCCTGGTCAACAAAGTCCCAGATATAACCACCGCACATATGGTCATAAGCTTCAAAGTCATCCATATATTCCTGGAAATTACCAAGGCTGTTTTCCATAGCATGAGCATATTCGCAAAGGAGAACAGGTCTGCAGTAATCTTCCTTTTTAATCGGTTTTGAGTCAGCAGCAAGAGCATTCGCAATGTTGTCATAAAGTGAGATTTCAATAGGCTCCTTGTTGCAGAGTTTTTTCATAACACTCTCAACAGGATACATTCTTGAAATAACATCACTCTTTGTAAAATTGAAGTCACCTTCATAATGGAATTGACGGGTGTTATCAAGCTTTAATGCGGCTTTTTTCATTTCCATAAAGTTGTCGCCGTCGCCAGCCTCATTACCCAATGACCACATAAATACGCAAGCATGGTTTCTGTCACGGAGCACCATTCTTTCCATTCTGTCAACAACTGCCGCAGTCCACATTGGGTTACTGCCGGGAACACCTTTACGGCGTACACCGTGTGTTTCAAGGTCACATTCGTCCATAACATAGAAACCGTATTCGTCACAGAGCTCATAGAAATACGGGTCGTCAGGATAGTGGGAAGTACGAATAGAGTTGATATTCGCATTCTTCATAAAGTTTAAGTCCTGATGATATCTTTCTGCTGGTACTGCCCAACCATTGTCCGGGTCAAAATCGTGACGGTTAACACCGCGAAGCATCAATGGTTTACCATTGAAAAGGAATTTATCACCAATAATTTCAACTTTTTTGAAACCGAAACGGATTGACTTGTATGTTGTCTTACCGTTTGAAGTAATGCTGATAAGTAATTTATAAAGATATGGTGATTCAGCGGACCATTTCTTTGGATTTTCAATCAATTTGTTGAATGTGATTTTCCCACCGTCAGTTTCTGTTTCACCAAGCAAAATTCTGTTGTCACCATCAACGATTTCTGCCTTTACAGTTGCTGTGCCGCTGTTATCATAGTTGTTAACCTGAATTTCAAGAGAAGTATTACTGTCCTTGTATTCAGCATCCAAATCGGTTGTGATAAAGAAATCACGAATGCATTTTTTAGGCTCTGCAAAAACATAAACCTCTCTGTAAAGACCGCAAAGAAGCCACATATCCTGATTTTCAAGATAAGCACCGTCGGAAAAACGGTAAACCTTTACAGCAACTCTGTTTGAACCTTTACGTGCAAATTTTGTGATGTTGAATTCGTGGGGAGTCATTGAACCCTGTGAATAACCAACATATTCACCATTGAGATATACTTCAATAGCAGATTTAGCTGCACCGAAATGCATAAAGATTTCCTGACCGTCAAAATTTTCAGGCATATCGAAATCTCTTACATAAATACCGATTTCCTGCATATCGTGGTCGATTGACGGGATTTTGTTTTTGCTTCTGCTGATTGCACGGCAATATGTAGATGCATAATAGTACGGATAACTTTCAGTATCCTGACCTATCTGCCATACTGACGGAACATCAATGTCACGCCAGAAAGATGCGTCAAAACTGTCAGAATAAAAATCCGCGGGACAGTTATTGAGCCCTCTCTGCCAATGGAATTTCCATTTGCCGTTAAGAGTCATCTTTGTAGCAGGTGCTACACGGTTGAGCGCATCGTTTTCATTGTCATAAGAAAAAGCAATAACATGACCGTCTTCCTTATTACGTTTGAAAATTGCGGGGTTTTCCCAATCATACTTGTAATTTCTCATATTTCTCCTCCAACAAGGTTATTCGCTTTTTGATGCAAGGTATTCAATGAATTGTTTTGCCGTTCTCGGACTTCTGCCACCGTTACGCAGAGCAAAAGCCTCAGCAGTCTGAAACAGTTCAACCTTGTCAATACTTATATTATACTGCATAGAAAGATTTTCTACAATAGATAAATACAAATCTTTATCAGGTCTTGAAAAAGTCACTTTCAATCCGAATCGGGCAGAAAGGCTCATAACCTCCTGAATTGTGTCCTGAAGATGAATGTCATCACCATTTCTGTCATTGAAATTTTCTTTAACAAGGTTTCTGCGGTTGCTTGTGGCGTAAATTGCTATATTATCCGTCTTGCCCGAAACTCCGCCCTCAAGAATTGCTTTTAATGCACCAAAATCATTGTCGTTAGTCGAAAAACTCAAGTCGTCAATAAAGATAATGAATTTCAGCGGATTATCAGCCAACTGTTCAATAACATCGGGAAGGGAGTAAAGTTGATTTTTCTTGATTTCAATAAGACGAAGTCCCTTGTCCCAGTACTCGTTTACAATAGCCTTTATAGTACTGCTCTTGCCACTTCCCGCATCACCGTAAAGAAGCACGTTGTTGCAGGGCTTACCCTGAATTAATGCCAATGTATTATCAATTACCTTTTGTCTTTCCATTTCATAGCCACTCATCTGTGATAAACGCTGTGGGTCAGGATATTTTACGGGGATAATTGCATTGTCTTTATACAAAAACATTCTGTGTGTTGCATATATTCCGTATCCCGTAGTTTTTATATTTGAAATCTTTTTAATATATTCACTTTTTACGGAAAGACTGCTGTTTTTCCATTGTGGTAAATATATGTCAGCATTGCAGATTGTTTTAATGTCATCACAATTAATCTGCGAGATTATTTCAAACAAGTCCAATTCGTTTTCAAGTGTTTTCTGCATAAGGGGAGAAACTTCACCTTTTGCGGATTGTTTTACATATATATTTTCGTCGTTTTGTAAGAGCAGATTGACATATTCGCACAAATCATCTGTCTTCTCATAAAGATTTACGACAAACTGGGAATAGAGTGACAAAAACTCATTTTCATCAGTGCCGTCACACTCAAGTAATTTTAAAAGCGATGCGACACCCTCATCTTCTGTAACACTTTTAAAAATCACAACAGCTTTTGCCTTTAAACTTATTGTATCAAAATTACTCATATAAACATCCTTTTGCAAAGCGAGAAAAATTTTTCCGTTTTTGAAAATTTACTATTGACAGATTGACTTGACATGTATATAATAGTAAATTGCTATTAAAATGGAATTGTATACGCTGGAGCATTTTTCGTAAAAAGAATTTTACCATAATTTGCTACGAAAATCAAGGCGTAAAACAACTTTAATTTAATAATCTCCACGCCTTATATACTATGTATATAGATGTAGGGCTCAGGAATAAAAAAACGAACGGAGAGTGATAAGCCCTATGGTAAATGTCAAACCGGTAAAACTTGGCAGAAATACCCGTATGAGTTTCTCAAAAATCAATGAGGTTATGCAGATGCCTAACCTTATCGAGGTGCAGAAAAATTCATACAAGTGGTTCCTTGAAACAGGACTTAAAGAGGTGTTCCGTGATATCGATGCAATCACCGATTACACAGGAAATCTCGAATTGACTTTTGTGGATTATCGAATGGACGATAAGCCAAAGTACACAGTCAAAGAATGTAAAGAAAGAGATGCAACTTATGCTGCTCCTCTCAGAGTTACCGCACGTCTTTTCAATAAGGAAACAGGCGAGGTCAAGGAAAACGAAGTTTATATGGGCGACTTCCCACTGATGACAGACAGTGGTACATTTGTTATTAACGGTGCAGAGCGTGTTATCATTTCACAGCTTGTACGTTCACCCAGTGTTTACTACGGAATGACTCATGACAAGACAGGTAAGGAACTTTATACAACCACAGTTATTCCTAACCGTGGTGCTTGGCTTGAATATGAGACAGACCAGAATGACCTTTTCTATGTAAGAATAGATAAGAACAGAAAAATTTACATCACTACTTTTATCCGTGCATTAGGTCTTAGTTCTAACGATGAAATCCGTGAATTCTTCGGATATGACGATAGAATTGAAGCAACTCTTGAAAAGGATACAACTGTTAACACAGAACAGGCTCTTATTGAGGTTTATAAGAAGCTTCGTCCCGGTGAACCACCTGCACTTGAAACTGCTCAGGCTCACCTTAACGGTCTTTTCTTTGATGCTCACAGATATGATTTGTCAAGAGTAGGCAGATATAAGTATAATAAGAAACTCGGCATTGCTGCTCGTATTGCAGGCAAAACAGTTAAAGAACCTGTTATCAGCGAACTTACAGGTGAAATTATGGCTGAGCCGGGCGATGTAATTAGTGAAGAACTTGCATACAGAGTTGAGCAGGAAGGCGTTAATACTGTTATTCTTGATGTTGACGGTAAAGAAATTAAAGTTTACTCAAACGGCATGGTTGACATTCAGGAATATGTTCCTATGTTCACTAATGAAGAACTTGAAGAAATCGGTATCAATGAAAAGGTTTGCTTCAAGGCTTTGATGGAAGTTCTTGATAAATGTGGTGACGATAAGGCAGCACTCACAGAAGAAATATCACTTCGTGCAGATGACCTTATTCCAAAACATATTACAGTTGAAGACATTTTTGCAACAATCAACTACCTTAACGGTCTTGCAGCAGGTGTTGGTGTAACAGACGATATTGACCACCTTGGTAACCGTCGTATCCGTTCTGTTGGTGAACTTCTTCAGAATCAGTTCAGAATCGGTTTTGCAAGAATGGAAAGAGTTGTTAAGGAAAGAATGACTCTTCAGGGTCAGGAACCTGATAAAGTAACTCCTGTTGCTCTTATCAACATCCGTCCCGTTATGGCTGCTATTAAAGAGTTCTTTGGTTCATCACCACTCTCTCAGTTCATGGACCAGACAAACCCATTGCCAGAACTTACACATAAGAGAAGACTTTCAGCACTCGGCCCCGGCGGTCTTTCACGTGACCGTGCAGGTTTCGAGGTTCGTGACGTTCACTATTCTCACTACGGCAGAATGTGTCCTATTGAAACTCCTGAAGGTCCTAACATCGGTCTTATCTCATATCTTGCAACATTCTCAAGAATTAACAAGTACGGCTTTATCGAAGCACCTTTCAGAAAGATTGATAAAGAAACAGGTACAGTTCTTTCTGAAGTTGAATATATGACAGCAGACGTTGAGGATAATTACATCGTTGCTCAGGCTAACGAACCCCTTGACGAAAACGGTAAATTCATCAATGCAAAGCTTACAGCGCGTCACAGAGATAACTTCATTGAAGTTGCTACAACAGAAGCTGACTTTATGGACGTTTCTCCAAAAATGGTTGTTTCAGTTGCTACTGCAATGATTCCATTCCTTGAAAACGACGACGCTAACCGTGCTTTGATGGGTTCTAACATGCAGCGTCAGGCTGTTCCGCTTCTTAAAACAGATTCTCCTAT
>JAZNIQ010000315.1:0-9395 GCA_045577555.1 Candidatus Fimenecus sp. | reverse complement strand
TCCTGCATAACCGACTCCACCGGGACCTGACCATGCAAGGTTATAAAGAAGCTGGTCAACACCTCCACCTGTAAGACCTGCAACTGCATATACAGGATAAATTGATCCGTCGAAAATACCTGTGCAAAGACCTTTAAGGATTTCGTCAGGAGTAAATGCTTCACCCTCGAAGAATTTTTCCATAAGTTCGTCGTCAGTTGTAGCAACTGCTTCCATAAATGCAGATGTCATTTCTTCAATAACAGGGTCCTGAGGCATCGGCACTTTAGTTGCTTTTCCTTCTGCATCATATTCATAAGCCATACCTGTCATAAGGTTAACATATGATTTTGTGATATTACCTTCCATATAAGGAATGATTGTAGGGCAAAGTTTATTGCCGTAAACTTCTTTAAGAGCTTCAAAAGTCTTGTAGAAACTTCTGTGGTCAGAGTCTGTTTTTGTGATAGCAAAGAATTTTGCAAGGCCTCTTTTTTCTGCTGCCTTGAATGCTTTTTCAGTACCAACGTCAACGCCTGAACCTGCACTTGTAACAATAAGAACCGCTTCTGCTGCGCGAACTGCTTCAGCGCTGCCGTTTTCAAAGTCGAAAAGACCGGGAGCATCAATGATATTTAACTTTGTGTTGTCCCATTCAATAGCAGCCATTGCTGATGAAACAGATGACTTTCTTCTCTTTTCTTCTGCATCAAAGTCGAGAACAGTGTTTCCGTCTGCAACCTTACCAAGTCTGTCAGTAGCACCTGCTAAATAAAGCATTGCTTCACAAAGAGTAGTTTTTCCTTTTCCGCCGTGACCTAACACAGCAATATTTCTGATGTTATTTGAGGTATAAGCTTTCATAAAAGCGTGCCTCCCTTTCCTAAGTATGCCTTTTATGTGAAAAATATATAGAATTTTTCAGCACTTTAAAGGAATTATAGCATAATTGCCCAAACAATGCAACTATGTTTTTATAAGTTTTTAAATATATTTATAAATATACATCTGACTGTTTTCTGTTGATTTTTTAGTTGGATAATTGTATAATCTTTATATATGCGTTTTAGGAGTGAGTTAGGTTTGTTACCTCCAATTATTGAATTTTTAAAAGATAAAAGTGTGCTTATTCTCGGCTTTGGCAGAGAAGGAAGAAGTACATATAATTATATAAGAAAATATCTGCCTGAAAAAATTCTCGCAATAGGTGACGGCAGAGAGCAGAGTGTTGATGACAATTTTGTGGAATACTGCTGTGGCGAAGATTATCTTTCACATATCGGGGATTTTGACGTTGTTATGAAAAGTCCCGGAATTTCATTTGTGAATGTTGATATTCCTGACGGTACTTATGTAACTTGCCAGACCGATTTGTTTATGAAATATGCACCCTGCAAAAAGATTGGTGTAACAGGTTCAAAGGGTAAAACAACCACCTCAACACTCACTTACAAAATGCTCTGTGCAGGTGGTGTGGATTGTGAACTAATGGGCAATATGGGGCTTCCTGTATTTGACTATATTGAAGAAATGCGTGAAGATAAAATTGCTGTTATCGAACTTTCTTCACATCAACTTGAATTTACACGCAGTTCTCCCGATGTATCAATCCTTACAAATATATATGAAGAACATCTTGAACATTATAAGGGCGGAATGACAGGATATGTGAACTCAAAGCTCAATATTGTGCATCATCAGAATGAAAAAAATACCTTTATATATAACGGGACACAGGGACTTGCCCCGTATCTTGATTTGAATACGGTAAAATCAAATGCGATTGCTGTTAAAAAAGATGATGTTCTTCCATTTGAAATTGAAAATATCCATTTAGCGGGTGAACATAACCGTCACGATGTTCTTTTTGCTTTCAAAGCGGCATCGCAATTTGGTGTAACTGCTGTACAGGCAAAAAGAGCCATTGACGATTTTGAGGGTATCGAACACAGAATGGAAAATATTGGTATATATAATAGTATAACTTTTTACAACGACTGTATTGCAACAATTCCGCACGCTGTTATGTGTGCCGTAAATGCGATTAAGGCGAATACGCTCATAATTGGCGGTAAGGATAGGGGTATTGACTACGCGGATTTTGCAGTTGACCTTCAAAACAGTAATCTCAGTGTTATTATCGGCACAAAAACAACAGGTCATAAAATTATTGATATGATGATTAGAAACGGTACAAATAAAAAACTCATAAAAGCCGAAAATCTTGAAGAAGCAGTAAAATTTGCTTACGAAAATACTGAAAAAGACGGGATATGCATTTTGTCCCCTGCCGCATCAAGTTACAATGAATATAAAAACTTTGAAGAAAAAGGCAGGCATTATAAAGAACTCGTTAAAAAGTACGGAGTGTGAATTATGGATTTAACAGAAAAACAAATAAGCTTTGAATATAAGTTTCAGGGTAAAATTGTAAATCTTCGTGTTGATGATGCACTTTTACCCAATGGCGCAACTGCAAAAAGAGAAATTGTTGAGCACAACGGGGGAGTTTGTGTAGCACCCCTTGACAATGAGTATAATCTATATTTTGTAAAACAATTCCGTTATCCGTATATGGAAATTGTAACAGAACTTCCTGCGGGAAAACTTGAAAAAGGTGAGGACCCGTTTGAAGCGGGTAAGCGTGAGTTGAAAGAGGAAACAGGCGCAGTTGCAAACAAATATATATCTTTGGGAAAGCTTTATCCAACGCCGGGTTATTGTGGTGAAATTATTCATATGTATCTTGCAACTGAACTTGAATTCGGTGAACAAAATCCTGATGAAGACGAATTTTTAGAGGTTTATAAAATTTCACTTGAAGATGCGGTAAAAATGGTAATGAACGGTGAATTGCCCGACAGCAAAACTCAGACAATGATTCTTAAAATCAATCAACTTAAAAATGAGGGTAAAATATGAAATTGGTTCTCGCTTCAAAATCTCCGAGAAGAAGTGAAATCTTGAAAAATGCAGGTATTGATTTCACAGTACGTGTTGCCGATGCGGATGAAACGATTCCTGACGGCACAAAACCCTGCGATGCGGTGGTGTTTCTTGCGGCAAGGAAAGCTATGGCAGTTGACAGGGCAGAGGATGAATTAATCCTTGGTGCAGATACGGTTGTTGTGCTCGGGGATGAAATTCTCGGCAAACCGAAGGATAAAGATGATGCCTTTAATATGATTAAAAAACTTTCAGGCAGGGTTCACTCTGTATTCACAGGTGTTTGTGCTATCGGTGATGGCTTTTCGATGACTTTTGCAGAGGAGACCAAGGTGGAGTTTTATCCCCTAACCGATGAGGAAATTTATACCTATATAAATACGGACGAGCCCTATGACAAAGCAGGTGCTTATGGAATACAAGGCATTGCCTCAAAGTTTATCCGCGGTATAGAGGGTGACTATTTTAATGTTGTAGGATTGCCCGTGAGTAGTATTTACAAAAAGATTTTAAAAAAAGATTAAATTTTATTGACATTTTATGATTTTTGATGTAAATTTAGTATGTGTATGTTAAATATAACATTTGAAAGGGGAGCCTAATTATGGCTAAAAAGAATTTAACACCCGAAGAACTTCAGGCAAAGCTTGAAAAAAGATCTGCTAAAAGCAAGGTTTTCTTCGGAACATTTACAAAAGCATTGGCAGTGTTCCTTGCAATCGTAATTGCTTGGTCACTCGTTGTAATCAGCTTTACTGCTCCTTCAACAGGTTCAGTTAACACAGGTGCTGTTTCAAACAACGGTGGTGCAACAAACAACGGTGGTGCAACAAATACTGACGATAATCTCCTTGGCGACGACGACAATCTCCTTGGTGACGATGCAACAGTTCCCGGTGACGATGCAACTCCTGGCGATGATGCAACTCCCGGTGATGATGCAACTCCCGGTGACGACGCTCAGAAACCGGCAACAGCTACAAAAGCTGACGTTATCAAACTTTTCAATGATGTTACAGCTAAAGCAGCAAAAGGTTCTTACAAATTAACTAGAACAGGTAAGTTTGTAAAAGCTATCGACGTTGGTTCAGCTACAGACGCTCTTAACAATATCATTCAGGGCGTAGACAAGAATGCAGACCTTAACTCAGTTGTTGGTGGTTTCCTTGGAATTAAGAAGAACCCAATTGAAGGCGTTGTTACAAATGGTAAGGGCGAAGGCTTTGACGCAAAATATATGATTAAGGCTATGACTCTTACAGATGCTGATGTTCAGGGCTTCAAAGTTGACGGCAATAAGTATATGGTTCAGATTAACAAGTGCGTAAATCCTCAGGATGGTAGTGCGATTTCACATGCAACAAATGACTACATAACATTTGCACAGGTTAACGAAAGCATTGCAAAAGAAGTTGGTAATGCAGTTAAGGTTGTTGAAAATGAGTCACAGGCTACATACAGCAGTATTCTATTTACAGCAACTATCGTTGACGGAAAGATGACAAATCTTGAGTATTCATATACATTTGCTGCTACTCTTAAACTTAAGCTTGCTATTATCGGTGCAACAGGCACAGGTGAAGCAGCAATTACAGGTAAGTATACAAATATCAAGTATTAATTGCTTTTTATAATATTGAAAGGAGCAAAATATTATGGCAAAACAAAAGACACCTTTAACTCCTGAACAGGCAGAAATATAGGCAATGAAAAAAGAAAAATCATCAATGGGCTGGACAAAATTCTGGGCTGTTGTTCTTGCATTGGTTCTTACAGTAGGCGTAGTATTCGTTGGTAAAACAACAGCTGACAAAGCACTTGAAGCAGCAGGTGCAAACGTGCAGTCAGGTGAACAGGCTGGCGAACAGGTTGGCGGCGAAGATGACCTTCTCGGTGGTGAAGAACAGGACCTCCTCGGTGGCGAAGATGCACCAGCAGGTGATGAAAATGCTCCAGCAGGCGACGAAAACGCTCCAGCAGGCGATGAAAATGCACCAGCAGGTGACGAAAATGCTCCTGCAGGCAATGCAAACGCTTTCACAAAAGCAAATGCTCATGAAAAGTTCAACAAATGGACAGCTGCAGCATCAAAGGGTAGCTACAAATTTGCTCGTGTTTGTGCTTACACACCTGATGGCGCTATCAATGTAGGTAATGCAACAGATACTCTTAACAAGATTATTAAGGGTATCGATGAAAATGCATCTCTTGATTCAGTTGTTGGTGGTTTCCTTGGAATAGGTAACAGAGACGGCGAAGTTAAGAACGGTGTTATTCCGGAAGGTATGAACAAACAGTATGCACTTAAGGCAATGGCTCTTACAGCAGCAGACGTTAAGGGTGCATCTGCAAACGGCAATACATATAAAATTCAGCTTAACAACTTCTCAAATCCTCAGAAGGATGGAAAGAATGGCTTTAGCCGTGCAACAAACGACTTCTTTACACATCAGGAAGTTGTTGACGGTATTGCAGGTCTTACAACTCTTATTAAAGTTAACAGCACAGATGTTCAGTACTACAACATTCTTCTTACAGCTGTAGTTGATGGCGACAACCTCAAGTCACTTGAAATCTCTTACGGTTTCTCAGCAAAAATGGTTCTCAAGGCTGTTGTTACAATTAACGGACAGGGCAAAGCTACAAACAAGATTACTTACACAATCCTTTAATCTTGTTTAACAAATATTTTTACGGCATCGTCGGAAGGCGATGCCGTTTTTCTTGCTCATTATTCACAAATTAAATGAACATAATTCGGTAAAGTGTATCATTGTATTGCTGTAAAAATTAGTGTATAATCTCTATATATCTGACAATAGTCGGGAGGAAAAAGAAATGAAAGTTTATGAAATTAAAGAAATCCTTGATGCGGAGGTTATCTGCGGTGAGGAATTTATGGACCGCGACGTTTTCACAGCTTGCGGAAGTGATATGATGAGCGATGTTCTTGCTTATGTAAAGGAACAGGCAGTACTTCTTTCAGGACTTGTCAATCCGCAGGTTGTAAGAACTGCAGAAATGATGGATATGCAGTGCATCGTTTTTGTCCGCGGTAAACAGCCTGACCAAGGCATTATCGACCTTGCAAAGGACCGTGACATTGTTCTTATGACAACAAAACAGGCAATGTTTGCTTCTTGTGGAATGCTCTATGAAAAAGGACTTCGAGGAGGAGCAATGAAATGAGTAACTTTAAGCTTCACTTTGTCGTTCCGGGTGACGATTTTACCCGTGCGGGCGAGGCTTCAGGTTCAGTAAAAAAGACACTTAAGGATTTAGGGTTTAATCCTGAAATCGTGAGAAAGGTTGTTATTGCACTTTATGAGGCAGAAATCAACCTTGTTATTCACGCCGGTGGCGGAGAAATTGATGTTGAAATTTCTCCCGACTGTATTTCTATGGTGCTTACTGACCAGGGCCCCGGAATTCCCGATGTTGCTCTCGCTATGAAAGAGGGTTACTCGACTGCACCCGATAATGTTCGTTCATTGGGATTTGGTGCCGGTATGGGTCTCCCTAATATTAAAAAATACACCGACGAAATGAAAATTGACTCTACTGTTGGTGTGGGTACTATAATGTACTTGAAAGTTTATACAAATTAGAGTGATTATTATGAATGAAACTTATTTCCATTCCGTACGACTTGATGCGGATAAGTGTAAGGGTTGTGTAAGTTGTCTTAAACGTTGCCCTACAAATGCTATCCGTGTTCGCAACGGAAAGGCATATATTATTTCAGAACGCTGTGTTGACTGTGGCGAATGTATCAGAATTTGTCCTCATCACGCAAAGTATGCTGAAAAATATTCCTTGAACGAAATTCTTGAATATAAATACAGAATTGCTGTGCCCGCACCATCACTTTACGGTCAGTTCAATAACCTTGATGACCCGGACTATGTGTTGACAGGTCTTAAAAGATTGGGATTTGATGACGTTTTTGAGGTTTCAAAAGGTGCGGAGTTAGTCAGTGAGGCTACTCGTCTTATTCTTTCTATGAAAAAGACAAAGAAGCCTTTGATTTCTTCTGCCTGTCCGGCGGTTGTAAGACTTATCAGAGTGCGTTTCCCGAATCTTATTGAAAATGTTCTGGATTTGAATGCTCCTATGGAGGAGGCTGCACGTCTTGCTCGTATTAAAGCCAGAGAAGAAACCGGACTTTCAGATGAGGATATCGGCGTATTCTTTATCACACCATGTACAGCAAAAATTTCATCTATTAAACAACCCATCTGTAATAGTAAGTCAAATATCAATGGTGTTCTTGCAATTAAAGATATTTATCCCGTACTTGTTCAGCAGATGGATAAGATTATAGAACTTGAAAACTTAAGTGATTCGGGTATTATCGGAGTTGGCTGGGCATCCTCGGGCGGTGAATCTGCCGCAATTTTAAGAGAACGCTATCTTGCTGCTGATGGTATTGAAAATGTCATAAAAGTTCTTGAGGAACTGGAAGACGAAAAACTTAACGACCTTGAGTTTATTGAGCTTAATGCTTGCTCAGGCGGTTGCGTGGGCGGTCCCTTGACGGTTGAAAATCCGTTTGTGGCAAAAGCAAGACTTCAACGTCTTCGCAAATATATGCCCGTGTCCTGCAATCATTTAGAATATGAGTCAATTCCAAAGGAAATGTATTGGCAAAACCCATTGGAGGCTGCTCCGTGGAAATTGGCTGATAATGTTTTTGAAGCAATGGAAAAAATGAATGAAATCAATGAACTCGAAAAGACATTGCCGGGACTTGATTGCGGAATGTGCGGTTCACCTTCTTGCCGTTGCTTTGCAGAAGATGTTGTAATTGGTAAGGCTGACAGAAATGATTGTATTTTTGCTATGAAAAATAAAGAGGGAGCCGAAAACTTTATCCCTAAACCTTTCAGAACAGAGGAAGATAAATAATGACAGTCAGAAATTTAGTTGAAAAATTAAATCTTAAAATATTGGTTGAGGGTGATATTGACCGCAAAATAACAGGCGGTTATTGTGGCGACCTCCTGAGTTGGGTTATGGGCAGAGCGCAGGGTGGTGACTGCTGGTTTACAGTAATGGGAAATGTCAATGCAATCGCAGTATCATTTCTTGCTGACTGTGCCTGTATAGTGCTTTGCGAAAATGCAACTCTCGACAATGATGCTAAAGACCGTGCTGAGTTACAGGACATCTGTGTTCTTTCATCAGAAGAAAATGCTTATACTCTTGCAAACAAACTCGGTGAATTGTTATGATGTTCAAGTATGATTTTCACCTGCATTCGTGCTTGTCTCCCTGTGGCGATAATGATATGACACCTTATAACCTTGTCAATATGGCAAAACTTATGGGTTATGATATTATCGCTCTCACAGACCACAACTCCTGTCTTAATTGTCCTGCTGCCATAAAAGCAGGTGAGGAGGCGGGTATTACAGTTGTGCCGGGAATGGAACTTTGCACATCGGAGGAAATTCATACAGTCTGTCTTTTTCCGACACTCGAAAAAGCATTGGAGTTTTCGGAATATGTAAAAACAACAATGCCACCTGTAAAAAATGATGAAAGCATTTTTGGTAATCAATACATAATGGACCACCTTGACGGGATTGAGGGAAAAGAAGAAATCCTTTTAACAACCGCATCGGGAATAAGCATTGATGATGTGGTAAAAGAGGTGACACGGTTTGACGGTGTTGTTTTTCCTGCACATCTGGACCGTGCATCATACTCGGTGCTTTCCGTATTGGGATTTATGTATTCGGAAATGAATTTCACAGCGGCGGAGTTTACTCATAAGGCATATATTCCGCAGTATGAGGAAAAACACAATCTCTTGAAAGGCATGAAGCATCTTCGCAATTCAGATGCACATTATCTTGAAAATATGGTAGAACCAAGTGTTGAAATCGACCTAACCGAATGTACTGCACAGGCAGTAGTGGATTATCTGAAAAAATAAGATAATTTTATGAGCGGAGTGTTAACTCCGCTTTTTGCTTTTTTTACAAATAATAATTACTATTTTTGTATATATGTATAATTGTGTAAGTGAATATAACTATGGTATAATAAATGTATAAATTTTATGAAAGCAGGTGTAGATATGAAAAAAGCATTATCAATTATGTTGGCGGTATTGCTCGTTTTTACTGCAGTACCTATGATGGCATTTGCCGATGATGTGATTTTAGGTGATGCCAACAAAGATGGAGAATTAAATGTACTTGATGCTCGCTGGATTCTTCAGGCTGTTGCAGATTTACGCACTATTGAAGATGTTGCCTCTGTAGATATGGACGGCAACGGAAAAATCGGCGTATTGGATGCAAGAAAAGTTCTTCAGGTTGTTGCAGGATTAACTGGTGAAGAACCAAAACCCGAGGACCCTGTTGAGCCGGAAGAACCTGATGACCCAACAATGACAAAAGCACAGCTTGTAGCCCTTTTTAATTCAGAAACAGCTAAGGCTGCAAAGGGAAGTTATGATT
>JAZNIQ010000314.1:0-4756 GCA_045577555.1 Candidatus Fimenecus sp. | reverse complement strand
GGTAAACTTTTTGAAGTATATAAATTCCGTACAATGAAGGAAACTGATAGCATCAATCGTTCAGCGAAAACTGATGATGACCGTATAACAAAAATCGGAAAATATCTTCGTATGTTCAGAATAGATGAATTACCACAATTTTTTAACATTCTTAAAGGTGATATGAGTGTTGTTGGTCCAAGACCTGAAATGGTTGAAAATGTAAGTAAATATACTGCAGAATTGCCTGAATTTTCATATAGATTAAAGGTTAAAGGCGGACTTACAGGCTATGCACAAATTGTGGGTAAATATAATACTTCTCCCAAAGATAAACTTGTTCTTGACCTAATGTATATTGAAAAATATAGTTTATGGCTTGATTTTAAATTAATTATGCAAACGGTTACTGTTCTTTTCAAGGCAAGTGACAGTACAAAAGGATTTGATAAATCAGAGCATAAATATGAATTTACAGAGTAAAGAGTTTCATATGAAACTCTTTTTTATTATTGTTAATATGTTTATTTTATGATATACTAATTGTAATATTTGTTTTTTGGTGTATCAATGAATAATAAATATAATTTCTCAAATATAATTAAATTTAATAGCCAAACTAAAAATTTTATAATTGCTTTTTTTGTATTTATTATAATTTTAGGCATCTTATCACTGCTGCTGTTTATGTTTTCTTTGGATTTTGGTTTTTATGATTTGATTGAAACCACAACTTATAAAGAAAAAATAACAAATGAACAAGTCAGCAATACTTACTCTGTTAATTCGTTGACGGGTAAATCCAATATTATCTTCATTATTTTAAATTCTGATGATAATTTAGAGTTTGCATTTTGCACATTTGTTGATTATGATAACCAAAGTTTCAAAGTTAAGTATTTTGATAGAAATGATAATATAAAGTATAATAATTCATTAAAAACTGTCAACAAGATATATAAAGATTTTTCACTGGATGGATTAAAGAAATCGATATCTGATTTATGTGATGTAAATATTAATAAATATGTTATTTTTAAAGATAGTGATTTGAAAAAACTTTTTTCTTCATTTGATGGAATTAATGTAAACGTTTCACAAGAAGTAGATTATAAGTCAGATGAATTATCTTTATTACTTAAACCGGGTAAGCATTCATTGTCCGGTGAAAAAGCGTTAAATTATCTGTTAACTTGTGATGAATCATATAAAGAAAAAGCATTATGTGATATTATATCTTCATTATTGAGTGTTCAATATGTAAATGATGCTGATAATTTATTTAAAAAATTGGTAAACTCATGTAAAACAGATATTTCAGTTATAGACTATTCTAATGGAATTGATAGAATTAAAACTTATTGTTATTCTGAAGAAAGGTTTTTACCTTTTCCTTATGGTGAGGGAGAATAATCTATGAAAAAGAAAAATTCTTTAATAATGGCAATTTTGTTTCTTATTATTCTTACTTTTATTTTACCGATTGATAGTACTATTGGTAGAATTAAGGAGTTTAATGATTTGAATTCATCAAAACCTAGTGAGCAGGAAATAACACAGTTTAAACAACTTGTAAATTCTAATACTTACTTTTATTATAACAATCTTGATGCTTCGTTAAAAGATGCCTACTTGATTATGTATTCATCCTTTATGAGTTTTGATGATTCCTTCAGTATATCTGTAACAGCTGATGATGTAAGTAAAATATTTACTGCGGTTTTATATGACAATCCTCATATTTTCTGGGTCAGCAATAATTATAAATATATTGAAAATGAAAATTCAGTTACCTTCAATCCACAGTATCGACTGAGAAAACAAGAGGCTGATGAAATATCTCAAAAATTAAATCAAAAAATTGATGAGATACTGTCTGCTACTGAAAATTTAAATTCAGTTTATGACATTGAATTATATATTCACGACTATGTTTGTGAAAATACTGTATATGATGAAAACACAATCAATGTTGATGGTGATACTGCTTATGGTTCCTTGCTAAATGGTAGTGCTATTTGTGAGGGATATTCAAGAGCAATTCAAATTCTGCTTGATGCAGTTGATATAGATAATTATCTTGTGGTTGGTGATGGAACATCTGATGGTAAAACCGAACCACATATGTGGAATATTGTAAATATAAACGGTATGAATTACCATTTGGATGCAACATGGAATGATTCGGGTGCTGATAATTCTATTTTATATTTTTATTTTAATGTAACCGATGAATATATAATGCGTGACCACTCCAATATTACTCCTTTGAATAATGGCTGTGTTTCAGAAACATATAATTATTTTATAGTTGAAAATACATATGTTGAGAGATATAATGGGTTTGAAAATCACATTGAACACAGCGCTGAATTGTTAAGAGATGGAAATAATAGTGTTGATTTTCTTTTCAAAGGTACAGACGATTTTAAAAGAGCAGTTAGTGATATTAAAAAGGACAATGGCTTTTTCAAGTATATTTATAATGCAGTAAAGAAAAGCGGAAGAAAATTAAACCCATATGAGATAGAATATTACACAATTGATGATCAAAATTATTTGTGTATTGTTTTTAAAGAGGAATGATAAAATGGATAAACAAAGAATTGAGAATGCATTTCGCGAAATATTAATTGCGATAGGAGAAGACCCTGACCGAGAAGGTCTTCAGGAAACTCCAAAACGTGTTGCAAATATGTATGAAGAGATTTTTTCAGGTCTTACTGAAAATCCTGAAAAACATCTCAAGATGTTCCGTGAAGGTCAGAGCGATGAAATTGTTATTGTTCGCGATATACCAATGTATTCAATGTGTGAACATCATTTTCTTCCATTTGTTGGAAAAGCACATATTGCATATATTCCAAATGATGAGGGTCTTGTAATAGGATTATCAAAGCTTGCAAGAATAGTTAACAGTTATGCTCGACGTCCGCAACTTCAAGAACGATTAACAGCACAAATTGCCGATTTTATTCAAAAGGAAATGAATCCCAAAGGCATTGCTGTTGTTGTTGAAGCAGAACATCTTTGTATGACTATGCGCGGAATTAAGGCTGCAGGTTCACAAACTCAAACTTCCGCGTTAAGAGGAACAATGAGAAAGGATGCACGAACAAGAGCAGAAGTAATGACTCTTTTAGGATTAAAATGACATTTTCAGGTAAAAATTTTAAATTTGATTTAGGTAAAAAAACATATGTTATGGGCATTTTGAATGTTACATCTGATTCGTTTTATGACGGTGGGAAATATAACAATCCTCAAAAAGCGGTTGAGCATACAAAAAAAATGCTTTTAGAAGGTGCAGATATAATTGACCTTGGCGCTCATTCAACACGTCCTAATCATAATGTTGTATCAGAAGATGAAGAACTTAGCATTGTCAAGCAATATTTGCCATTGATTGCAGACGAAACTAATGCGATAATTTCTATAGATACATTTTATCCAACTGTCGCTGAATATGCGCTAAAAAATGGTGCTTCAATTATCAATGATGTTAGTGGTAAGTTTAATCCTGATATGGCAGAACTTGTAAAAAAATTTGATTGTGGTTGGGTCATAATGCACACTGGTGGTGGAGATTCGTCAACTGCGGCAGAATATGAAAATGAAATTACCGTTGAGGTCAAATTATTTTTTGAGAAGATGATTGAATTGTGCGAAAAATATGGTATTTCAAAAAGTCAAATAGCTTTTGATGTTGGGATAGGTTTTGGTAAAACGCACAAACAAAATCTTATTTTGATAAAAAATATGAGTAAAGTTAAAATTAAAAATGTTGCATTACTTACAGCACTTTCATCTAAACGTATAGTGAAAAATTCAACAAACGCTATCAATGAAGACTTATTGTATGGGACAATTTCAGCAAATACATTGGCAATTAATGGAGGAACGGATATTATAAGAGTTCACAACGTCAGAGAAAATGTATTTGCATCTAAAATGGCTGATGCGGTAGTAAGAGGTTAATATGGATAAGATAATTATAAAAGACTTAAAATTGTTTTGCTATCATGGTGTGAATCCTGAAGAAAAGGACGACGGGCAAAATTTTATATTTGATATTGATGCGGCGGTAGATTTATCATTACCCTGTAAAACCGATAATGTTGACGATACAGTGAGTTATGCAAAGATTATTAAAACTGTCCGTAGAGTCGCGCAGAGTGAAAAGAACAATTTAATTGAGCACGTTGCCCAAAGAATTGCCGATGAAATTCTTTTAGAGTATGATAAGGTGAATTCACTTGTTATTACCGTTAAAAAGCCTGAAGCACCGATAAAAGCAGAATTTGATTATGTTGCCGTCTGCATTGAGAGGTCAAGATAATGAAAGCATATTTAGGTGTTGGAACAAATCTTGGTGGCAGACTTCAAAATTTAAAAGATGCTATTAAAGCATTAAATCTCTTACCATTAACAAAAGTGGTAGATGTTTCAAATGTTTATGAAACAGAGCCTGTTGGATATGATAATCAGAATGATTTTTTAAATATTGTTGTAGAGATTGAAACAGAATTGAGTTCAGATAATCTTTTGGGTGCTGCTTTAGGCATTGAAGCTGGATTGGGAAGAGTAAGAGAAATAAAAAATGGTCCCCGCATAATAGATATCGACTTGCTTTTGTATGGCAATGAGGTGAAAGATACAAAAACTCTTGTTTTGCCTCATCCAAGGATGATGGAGAGAAATTTTGTTCTTAAGCCTTTACTTGATTTAGACTTTAACAATGACATTATAAGTAGAGAACAAGTTGAAGAAGTTGTTA
>JAZNIQ010000313.1:0-2216 GCA_045577555.1 Candidatus Fimenecus sp. | reverse complement strand
ATGGAGCGAATTGTATGTATATTGAAGTGGTAAAGAATAAAGGAGTTGAATATATCCGACTGGTTCAAAGTAGACGCATCAAAAATCCAGATGGGAAGTCATTACCAAGTAAAAAAGTAATTTGTACGCTCGGGAAATTAAGCAAGTATGATGACAAAAAGCCTGACTATGTGAAGAGATTAAAGCAGTCGTTTAAAGATGGCACTCCGATAATTGAAGAATTGCTCCCATATACACAAGCAGAAAGAAAAACAGTTAAAATTCCGTTTACGCTGGGAGATGAATCCTGCATCGGTACTCCTAAATATCTTGCACCATGTATACTGGATAATGTTTTTGCAGCACTTGGATTGAATGAATTGTTTGCAAGCATAAAATTCTCTTCTAAGATCGAATACGATTTGCAAGGAATAGTACGTTTGCTGACTTTTGGACGCATATTAGAACCGGCATCAAAACTTGCCACAATGCATCAAAATAACAATTATTATCGACCTCTTGTAAAAAGCAGTAACGAGGATAATGTGTATGATGCGCTGGATGTGATTTACAATAATAAGCGGCAGATTTTTCAAAGAATCAATACAAACATCTCAAACACTATCGGAAGAAATGTGAAAAACGTTTTTTATGATGTCACCAACTTCTTTTTTGAAAATGAACAGCCCGATGAAGATGTTTTAGATGCTGATGGCAAAGTCATTGAAAAAGGACTGCGTAAGAAAGGCGTTAGCAAAGAAAACAGAAAGCAGCCTATTGTGCAAGTAGGATTGTTCCTTGATGATAATGGTATTCCAATTTCAATCGAAATGTTCCCAGGCAACACTTTAGATCATCTCACTCTTCGGGATGCAATGAAAAATACAGTAGATACACTGGGCTTAAACCGCTTTATTCTGATTGCGGATCGAGGAATGTACAGCGGTCCGAACACTTGTCACGTTTTAGATCAGCAGGACGGATATATCGTTTCCAAGAGCATCAAAAAGAGCCAAAAGAAAGAACGTGAATGGATTTTAGACCAAGAAGGTTACATTGTAGAAAGTGAAAATTTCAAGTACAAATCAAGAATTGTCGAGCGTGTTGTAACTGACGAAAATAACAAGAAAAGAAAGCTTAAAGAGAAAGTAATTGTATACTGGAGCCGTAAATTTTATGAGCGTGAACGAGCTGAAAACAAAAACTTCATAGAGTTCATTGAAAAATTAAAAACAAATCCTCATAGCTTTAGAATTACCGCAGCACAAAGCAGCAGCCTCAGAAAATTTTTAAGAAAAGAAGTTGTTGATAAGGAATCAGGTGAAGTGCTGGATGGTTCTAAACTGATCTCAATGATTGATGAGGAAAAACTTTCAGAGTTTAATGAATTAATGGGATACTATCAAATCGTAACCTCTGAAACAGATATGCATGACACTGAAATAATAGATAGATATCATGGGCTTACACGAATAGAAGATCAGTTCCGTGAAATGAAAGGAACACTTGAAACACGACCGATTTATCTGCAGACACCAGAGCACATTAAGGCTCATTTGATTGTGTGCTTTATGGCGTTGACAATGATAAGAATCATGCAGCACAAAATCAAAAAATGTCTGCCACAGCCTGACGATTCAGAACTGAATTGGTCATACGGAATTACCGGTGAAAAGCTGGTTCAAATACTATCAGATTGGAAAGTCGATGCTCTTCCGTATGACTATTACCGTATGACACACTCGAATATCGATGACTTAAAATTATTGTTTAACGCATTTGAAATGCCGTTTGAAATGAAGTTGTTTTCAAGTGGAGACCTACGAAAATTGAAATCATCTGTAAAGGTATTTTAATGTACCTACGTCGTAATTATTAAAAAACATGCCCCAAGTGACGTATTTTCTTGGGGTTTCGCTTTTTTATGGTGGCAAAGATGGGTTATAGCACATCTTTCGAATTTATGCAAGTTTTAAATTTAACAGAATAATAGTAGTATTTGAGAATCTCAATGATTTATGTATGTGTAACTTAAAAGAGATTTCCGTAATGAATCAACTCTTTTCTCAATATACTATACGACAAATACCAACTATTTGCGCCATCATATACAACCCATCTTTGCCACTTGGTGACAAAACATGACTTAAAAAAATTCTGGAAATTTCGGGATTTTTCTTGACTTTTTTGCTCGTTTATGATATAATTATTATGTAGGTATTGTAGGTGTGGTAAAT
>JAZNIQ010000312.1:0-4042 GCA_045577555.1 Candidatus Fimenecus sp. | reverse complement strand
TATGAAATTCTTTCCGATAGCGAGAAAAAAGCACGTTATGACCAGTTTGGCCATGCAGGCGTTGACCCTAACTATGGTGCGGGTCAGGGTGGCTACGGTGGCGGCTTTGGCGGAATGGATTTCGACCTTGGCGACATTTTTGGCTCAATATTCGGTAATGGCTTCGGTGGTGGTTTTGGTGGCGGCAGAGCAAATCCAAATGCCCCACAACGCGGTAGTGATACACAGGCAAGCGTTACTATTTCTTTTGAAGAAGCAGCAAAAGGATGTTCTCGTTCAATAGATACAATGCGAATTGAAACTTGTGATGAGTGTAAGGGTAATGGTTGTCAGAGCGGTCAGTCACCAAAAACTTGTCCTGAATGTCACGGTAGAGGTCAGGTAACTGTTCAGCAAAGAACACCATTTGGTGTCATTCAGTCCTCAAAACCCTGTACACGTTGTAATGGCAGGGGAACAATCATTGAAAAGCCCTGTAAAAAATGTAACGGTGCAGGTAGAGTGCGTAAGAGTGCAACCCTTGACATTAATATTCCTGCAGGTGTTGATGACCGTCAGATTCTCACAGTTCGTGGTCAGGGTAATAAAGGTGTTAACGGTGGTCCTGCAGGTGACCTTAACATTGTTGTTAATGTGCGTCCGCATCCTATTTTTGAACGTGACGGATATAATGTATGGTGTGATATCCATCTTACATTTATGCAGGTTGCTTTGGGTTGCACAATTCAGGTTCCAACCCTTGACGGTAAGGTAGAATACAGTGTTCCTTCCGGCACACAACCGGGGGATGTTTTCAAACTTCGCGGACGTGGTATTCAGAGTCGTGGCGGTATGGGTAAAGGTGACCAGCTTGTACGAATCATTGTTGATGTTCCAAAGAAACTTACAGATAAACAAAGTGAACTCATAAAGCAGTTAGCACTTGAATTTGGTGCAGCGGACGGCTTGGGTGAGGAGAAAAAAGGTTTTTTCGGTAAGAAAAAGAAATAAATATTTATAGCGGGGTCAATTTGACTCCGCTATTATTTGTTATATACAACTTTAATTTTTGTGTTGTTCTGAGTCTAATGAAAAATCTCAAAGCTTTAACCTTTGATGGAAAAACAGCGTGATAACCGTTTTGGCTATCACGCTATTTTTATATGTTCTTATCAAGTTTTGTCTTTTTAATTACATTATATAATGGCAATCCCAGTCCGTAGCACATTAACAACTGCCCTATTGCAATTTGTAAAGCATTAATCAAAAATGCCTGGATTTTAAATCCCTCAGGCATAAATAATGTAATTTCAAGCCCCACGATTATAGCGTTAGTAAGCACTGGGAAAAGGGGAGAAAGCAAAGGTAGGTTTTTTATTGTTATTTTTCTTGTGCCATAAGATAAAACAGCAGCAAGAAAGGTTGCAATCGTTCCGCACACAATATCAATAATTCCATAAGGACTTGTAATATTACCTAAAAAGCAACCGATTGTAAGTCCGGGAATAGCAGCAGGGGTAAGACAGGCAAGGATAGTCAAGGCTTCTGAAAAACGAAATTGGATACTGCCATAAGCCACATTCAGCATACTTGCAGCATAGGTAAGACCTGCATAAAGAGCTGCAATAACAGCTGATTCCACAATAAAGGTTGTCTTTTTCTTGTTCTTATTCATTTTTTATCACTCCGTAGTTTTATTTATTGTCAGGATGGTTTCGAACTGACATTTTTTATTTATTCAAGAAAATCGTCTGTCTCGTTTCTTCTTGATTTAATTTTATCAAATGTATCTTTGATTATTCGCTTTGGTTTTGTGAGAACACTGTCCGTTGCAGACGGGAAAATATTTCTCAATACTTTAAGCATAAAATTTCTTGTTTCAGGGTCTAAATCCTTAATTGTATCGAGAATTAAAGTTGTGTTTCCCTTTAAGTTTTCACTCCAATCAACAAAACTTTCTGCTTTCTGCACATTGGTTACTTCAATTATGTCAAACATGGCATCAACAAAAAGCTGTCGTTGTTCAGGTGTGAATTTGCTTACCCATTCTTTGAAAGTACTGTTTACAAATTTTGCCTTTGTATGTATTTTCTCACCTGTTACAAAGTCGTTATCTTCCACGATCCATAAAAAAGGGTCGTGCTGATGAATTCCTTCACCTTCACTTTTCACAATGCGATATGATGCGGTATTGTTAAGCAACATGCCAATCATTGAATCTTCAGGAACAAATTTAAGAATTATGCTTTCGGTTTCAAGATATTTTTCTGATGCAACAAAGTCTTCAGTAAATCCGGGACTGTCAAAACTTTGCACCTCAACAATTTTTTCCTTTGTTTTAGGGGAACACATAACACTTGCATAAATTGCAAGATTACCACCTTTTGAATGACCAACAACAGTAATATTGCCCCTGACTTTTCTTGCCACATTGTTAAGATATTTAACGGCAGAAATCTGTGCGGGTACTGTGTCGTTATAAAGCATATTAAAGTTTTCACGCCAACCTGTAATAGTTGAGTCCGTACCTCTGAATGAAACACAGGCGTTACCGTCGGGCATAATAAAGGTTGTTGCAGAAAACTGAATTTCCTTTTCACTGTCAAAAATGTTTTCGTGATAATTTATTCTTACTTTCCCGTATCTTTTGCTGTAAGCCATGGCATTGAATAACAGAAGATTTTTTCTTGCAGTTCTTTCAAGAGGGAAAAGACTGTCAAAGTCTTCCTGCTCACATATTTTTGAGAATGTGACACCTCTTGCAAACAACTGTCTGTCGGGCACAAAAGTATCAAAATCAAGATAGGCAAGTTGTGCAAAAATAAGACCGTCAACTTTTGTGAAAGGCAATTTGTCAAAATCCTTATTAGCATTTATAAGTGAATATTCAATAATACCTGCCATAAAAATCAACTCCTAAAATATGATGTCGAAATCGGGCATTATAACACCCGATTCCGACTTCTTAAAAATCAGTTAATTATAATTTAAGAGATGCAATGTCAGTAAGGCTCATCTGGTCTTCAGGAACAACAAATGTACTTCTCATAACACTGAGTGCAGCGTCAAGAGATGTAAGACAGGATGTACCTGACTCAACCGCAAGACGACGCAGTTTGAATCCATCACGATTTGCAAGACGACCATGTGTTGGTGTGTTGATAATAAGTGAAACCTCACCATTTTGAAGCATATCCATGATATTAGGTGATTCACCTGTAAGCGGATTAACCTCTTTACATTCAATTCCTGCTTCACGGATAACCTTGCATGTGCCCGGAGTTGCATAGAACTCAAATTCAGAATCCTTAAACTCTTTAAGCATCTCGCCAACTTCTTTCTTATCCTTGTCACGAACTGTAACAACAATTTTTGCATCCTTAGGCATTGAAACTCCGCCGCCTTCAAATGCTTTAAGAAGTGCCTCGTTGTAGTCTGTTGAAATACCGAGAACTTCACCTGTTGATTTCATTTCAGGACCAAGTGATGTGTCAGCACCAATAATCTTTTCAAATGAGAATACAGGAAGTTTGATTGCATAGTAACCGCTGTTCTTGTAAAGCCCTGTGCCATAACCCATATCGCAAAGTCTTTCACCAAGCATTGCTCTTGTTGCAAGGCTTATTGCAGGGATACCTGTAACTTTACTGATGTAAGGAACAGTTCTTGAAGAACGTGGGTTAACTTCAATAATATAAACTGTTTCACGAAGCACGATAAATTGTATGTTCATCATACCGATAACATGCAATGCAGATGCAAGTCGTTTTGTATAGTCAACAATTGTCTTCTGCACTTTTTGTGAAAGTGTAACTGCAGGATAAACTGAAATTGAGTCACCTGAGTGAATACCTGCACGGTCAATATGTTCCATAATACCGGGGATAAGAATATCCTTACCGTCGCAGATTGCATCAACTTCAACTTCCTGACCCATAAGATATTTGTCAACAAGAACAGGATGTTCTGAAAGGTCAGGAATTGTTCTTGTAATAATATCCATAAATTCAATAATGTCTTCATCACTTGCGGCAATCTGCATACCCTGACCACCAAGAACATA
>JAZNIQ010000311.1:0-2315 GCA_045577555.1 Candidatus Fimenecus sp. | reverse complement strand
CCTCTACAGGTACACGAATATCCGCAAGACATTGGATTTCAACAAGGAACCATTGTCCTGTTGAAGGCTTCTTGCGAAGCTTCATCGGTCTTGGATTATCTGCACCGCCACTCTGAACATAGAGTGTTGCCCAGTTTTCGTTATCAAAAGAATATGGATTTTCAATAATCGTTATTTTATAAGGAACATTTGGTCTGTAACTATTCTGTGGAGTTGCACCCTCAAAAAATGAACGTGCTTTATAGCCCTCAGAACCAAGGTGTTCTTTGATAAACTGTTTTTCAAATCCGCTGACTTCACCAGGGCCTTTAAGGAAATTGAGCATTTCTATTGTGGCATCAGGATTGTGCTCATAATTGCACAAAACCGCAAGAGTAAGTGCTGTTGTTTTAAAAGCAGAATCAAGACTTGATTCAGGAAGAGCTTGAAGTTCAGCAACATTTTTGGGAAGTGATGCAAAAGTAAAAGTTTCAGTATGGTTTCTTCCTTTTGCAACAGATTGAGTAGCATTGTTCACTGCTTTGTTTATTCCTTGCGAAACTTCTCTTTTGATTGTAGATTCTGCCTGCCTTTTAAGAGAATCAAAAAGTCCCATTGGATATCCCTCCTTAAAGATTAAGGTTTATTTTTTGCTTTCTTGCTTTGGTTTTGGTGTTTTAACAAGATTTTTATAAAGGAAATTATCATAACTGCCTGTTACAACAAAACTTCCCGGTCTTGTATAAACCGTTGCATTTTTCTGCATCCTCACAGACTTGTTTTTTGATGCTATGGCAAGAATAATAATAAATCCCATAGCAATACCAACCACAATACAAAGAATTATTGTTTTTACAGGGCTTTTACTGCTGTCTGTTTCGTTGCCCGTTGTATATACATTTGTGGCAGTATTTTTTATTTCAGCATCATCGTAACTCAACGAGTTTTCAACAACTGTGTAAAAATCCTCTATTCCACCGAAATAACTGTTGTTTGAATCATATGCATCCTGCATTTCTATAAAATCAAATGTTGAGCTTGCAGATTCAGTTACATAGTAGTGATACGTTTCGCTTTTTGTATCATGAACGAAAATAATACCGTTTTCATTGTCTGTGTATGTATCATAAATGTTTTGTGCATACTTTTCATTTGTGTCTTCGTCTGTGATACAGAACATTACACAGTAGCCGTATTCATTTTCAATCTGCTCGGCTGTGCTTTCCAATTCTTGAACTTCGTCATAGGAAAGTGCATTTTCATAATTAAAAACATACTGTTCAGTATATGCCGAAACTGAAATTGACGAACAGATACAAATTGTGGTAATAAGGAAAATAGTCAGTAATTTTTTAATCATATCCGACACCTCCTTAAAGCCATCCGAGCAGGAATGACAAGCCACATAAAATTGCACTTATTCCTGCACCGAGCAACAATGAAGCCGTCACAACTGCTTTTTTATCAGTCGGAAGATTACCTACAAACTTACCTGTCTGACCATTCATAGCAAAGGTGAATTTTTCTCCGTTCCATGCTGTGTTAAGAATCCATACTGGATAAAGAGCATATTTATAAAATCCGTTTGCAATATTCATATTCACAATGCGTGAATCGATTGAGTCATATCCTTTTACAGTTTCTGCAAGTGCATCTCCCACACTTGTGCGGATTCTTTCGTTTGCTCTGTTCATACTTTCTTCTGCTGTAACATCATATTTATCTGCAAGATAACCTGCCAGATATGCTGTGTTGAAATCAACTGCTTGTGTCAAGTCAAATGGTTCTACGGATTCCATAAGATCATCGGGCATTTTTGTTGAACCGTCAACAGGAATGTTGTCAAAGCTAATGTTTCCGCTTCTGTAAACATCGTAATATGATGTTTCCTTATAATTGTAATTGTTATCAGACCATGTTTTTACCTGTGTCGCCTTAAAATTAGCGTTTCCTATTGCATCACAGGTGAAAAGCCAATGAGGAACATAAACACCTTTGATTTCTTCTATTCTGTTATTGTCAAGAAATGCTTTTGGAACAAACTTTTTATCAGCAAGATGCTTTTTCAATGCTTCCTTGGCGGCTTTTTTGTCAAGCTTGAAAGGAATAACCAAATCGGGACGCAAAGCACCTGAAAACTGACCTTTCATTACAACAGGATTATCACAATACGGACATTTTGAAGCACCCGTTGTACTGTCAGCAATTATTTCGCCACCGCATGACTGACAGGAATAAACATTCATTCCGTCAGTTTCACTCGATGACCATTGATTATCCTGTGCAGACCAGTTTATTGAATCAACATTGTCAGCAGTTTCTTGATTTAACTGATT
>JAZNIQ010000310.1:0-4518 GCA_045577555.1 Candidatus Fimenecus sp. | reverse complement strand
ACTTATCAGCACCTTGAAACTGCTATCCCCCTCCTGAACGCAGGTTATGATATGCTTCTAGAAAAGCCTTTTGCACCTAATGAAGAAGAAATGAGAGAAATAGTTGAATGTGCAAGGATAAACAATTCAAAGGTTATGATTTGCCACGTACTTCGTTACACACCTTTTTACTATGGAATTAAAGAAAGAGTTGTGAGCGGTGAAATTGGCGATATTATTAATATTCAGACACTTGAACACGTAAGTTATCATCATCTTTCAACATCATATATCCGTGGCAAATGGGCTAACAGTGACGAATGTCATACATCAATGCTTCTTGCCAAATGTTGTCATGACATTGATATTATGATGTGGCTTATGAGTGAAACCAAGCCTGTTGCTATTTCAAGTTTTGGTGGTAAATATCAGTTTAAACCTGAGAATGCACCCGAAAATGCAGGTGAAAGATGTCTTGTTGACTGTCCGTTAGTTGAAGATTGCCGTTACTCTGCGAAACGTCTTTACATAGACCAGCCAGAAAGATGGGCATTTTATATATGGGATAAACTTGAACATATTGAAAACCCGACTATTGAAGATAAAATCAATCTTCTTAAAGGTGACTCTCCTTACGGCAAATGTATTTATAAATGTGAAAATAATGTTGTTGACCATCAGTCCGTCCTTGTGAATTTTGAGAGTGGTGCTACAGGCACACACAATATGGTTGGCGGCTCATCAACACCCCTTCGCAGAATTCATATTGTGGGTACAAAGGGTGAAATTTATGGTAATTTTGAAGAATCAAAATTCTATGTTTCAAAAATTCACCCAACTACTACTGATGAAAGAATTGTTGAAGAAGTTGACCTTAAAGTCACAGGCGATATGGTCGGTGCTTATGGCGGTCACGGTGGCGGTGACGAAAGACTTTCTGCTGATTTTGTGTCTTTTGTACGCGGTGAAAAACCAAGTCTTGCCTGCACATCTATTTTTGACTCCGTTGCAGGTCACTTGTGTGTTTACCTTGCAGATAAATCAAGAGAAAACGGCGGTATGCCACAAGAAGTAATATTATAAAAAAATATATAAGCAAAGAAAGCAGAACTGATATCAGTTCTGCTTTTTGTTTGATGTGCGATAAAGATAGCATTATCTCCTACATTATATTATATTAAAAATATTGAAATTACAGCATCGAGGTATTTGGTCGGTACACCGAAATCTCTAAGACAATTATATGTTTTCTCACTTAACGTATCACCTTCTGCTGATGTGATTGCCTGATAATATGCAGTTGACTTTAATGTTTCAACTTTTCTCTTATTATCAACATCTGCAAAGTTTGAGAACATATAATCTCTTATTAAATCTTTTTCGGATACTCCAAGCAAAGCATTGACCATAAACATAAGCATTCCCGTCCTATCACAACCTACACTACAATGAACAATCATAGGATAATTATTTGCATCGGCAAGCGTTGAGAAAAAATTTATAATCTCTTCTTTGTTATCATTAAGAATGTCATTTGCGTGATCCATAGGGAAATTTAAATATTTAACGGTATCACCCAAAGGGCTTGAGGTTAATCCGCCGGTTTCACCTTTTGATGCACGACGGACATCTATTTCTGTCCTAATGCCAAAATCATTAAGCATAACCTTTTTGCCGTTTTCAGTAATAATTATACCGCTACCATTATCTATACTTTCATTAAGTCTTGCACATCTGTATATAAGACCTTGCCTTGTTCTTATGCCGTTTTCAGTCAACCAACCGCCAATATCTCGAACATTAGTTATTCCTTCAACATAGAGATTGCGTGGTGCATTGCTGTCTGTTGTAAATTCATAAATCCAACTTGTATTTTCACCAGAGCTAACAGTCCAATAGTATTTTGTTGCTATTTTAAGGTTATAAACTGTAACACTATCGGTATCTGATATGAATATCATTGAATTTGACATATCTTTGTTTTCACTAATTTTAAGAATATATTTGTCGTTTTTGTCTTTTTTCGCTACATATTCCCATTCAAAAGTTATTGGCTCGGGATGACTTAATTCTTTTTTTCCTTTCACACCAAAAGGTAATTTATCATAATCATTTCCAAGATATTTTAACTGTTTTTTCGTATGAATAGAAACTTCGCAATTTGCAGGATAAATATTTGTGATTATATCATTAGTTGTAATAATACTTTGTGTCTTTGTATTCACACTACAGCTTGTAAAAACAGATATAACAAATAAGATTGAAAGTAAAAGTGAAATTAGTTTTTTCATTAAAATTACTCCTGACATATTTATAATGAATTTAATCAATCCCTCTAAAATTCATCTTGTTAATGAAAATAGGGACGCCGAGGTTGGCATCTCCTACAAACGACAACGGCGGGGTCTTGGCCCCGCCATACAGTAGTATAAAAACTATTTAGTACCAAAGATTCTGTCACCTGCGTCACCAAGACCGGGAACGATGTATTTGTGCTCATTGAGTTTTTCGTCAAGTGCAGCGCAGTAAATGTCAACATCAGGATGAGCATCTGCAAGTGCCTGCATTCCTTCAGGAGCAGCAATGATACCCATAAATTTAATTGACTTTGGATTATACTGCTTAATCTGTGAGATTGCATCAATTGCTGAACCGCCAGTTGCAAGCATTGGGTCAAGAACGATTACTTCGCGTTCTTCAATATCTGATGGTAATTTGCAATAATATGGAACAGGGAGTGCTGTTTCAGGGTCACGATACATACCGATATGTCCAACTTTTGCAGATGGAACGAGTGAAAGAACACCGTCAAGCATACCTGTACCTGCTCTTAAAATCGGAACAAAAGCAAGTGTTTTACCTGAAATAACCTTTGTTTTTGCCATAGCAACAGGAGTTTCAACCTCAACCTCTGCAAGTGGAAGGTCACGAGTTGCCTCATAGCACATAAGAGTTGCAATTTCAGAAACAAGTGCTCTGAATTCTTTTGAGCCTGTGTTTTTGTCTCTTAAAAGAGTAAGTTTATGCTGAATAAGCGGATGATTTGTAATTGTTATATTTGCCATTTTTATTTCCCCCAAGTTTCCTTGAAAATTTCATTAGAACAATTATATACCTATATTTTCCGTTTGGCAAGATTTTTATGAATTTTCTATTTCCATAATCTGGTCAATTCTTCTCTGATGACGGCCACCCTCAAATTCTGTATTAAGGAAAACATCAACAAGTTCAAGAGCAAGACCGACACCAACAACACGTCCACCCATACAAAGAGTATTTGCGTCGTTATGCATTCGTGTAAGTTTTGCACTAAAATAATCTGAACAGCAAGCTGCGCGTATGCCTTTTACTTTATTTGCTGCCATTGAAATACCGATACCTGTTCCACAACAAAGAATTGCTTTTTCACACTCGCCACTTGTAACCTTTTCACAAGTTGCTTTTGCGATTGGAGCATAGTCAATAGACTCTGCTGAATATGTTCCGCAGTCGATATACTTTACACCTTGTTCGTCAAGGTGTTTTTTAATTGCCTCTTTTAATTCAAATCCACCGTGGTCTGCGCCTAATGCTATCATTTTTATATCCCCTTTTATATCATTTCTTTAATTTAAGTTCTCTTTCTGCCTGAGGTAATCTCAGATAAAAAGGAACAAGTTTTGCTGACTCAACAGGCTCTTCGCCATTTTTGATTTTATCTTCCGCAAGAAAGCCGATGCTTGATGCATGAACATAACGGATGTTTTCATCTGCAATTTCAATTTGTTGGATATTTTCGCGTAGTTTATCATAACATAAAATTGAACCGTCACCGATTAAAACAATTTTTTTGTTATATTGCTTGAGTTCTTCACCAAGTTCATCAATTAAAATTGCTTTATCCTCACAAAGACGGTTTCCCTTATTGAAACTTGCTGTATAAACCTGATTACAGCGTGCGTCCATAACCGCACACGCAATAACATCCTGATTTTTTAAAGGCTCAGCTATGGCTTCAAGAGTTGAAACATGAAGACATTTTTTTAAGAGTACATCTGCCATACCTTTAACTGATGCTATTCCGATTCTTACACCTGTAAATGAGCCCGGGCCGTGAGTTATTGCAAACAAGTCAATATCTTTAATTGAAATGCCACTTTCATTGATTGTTTTTTCAACCATAGGCATCAAGGTCTGACTATGAGTAAGTCCGTTATTGATAAAACTTTCAGCCAAAACCTTGCCGTTTTCTGTAATCGCCACGGATGCGGTAACAGATGAAGAATCAACGGATAAGATTTTCATTATATTTCGCCTCCGTCAATTGTAATTATACGTTGGTTATCGTTTTCACCGCGTTGAATTGTAACACTCACAGTATTTTCAGGAAGAGCATTTTCAATATTTTCACTCCACTCAACAGCCAATATTCCGCCTGCCTCGTAAAAGTCAAAAAATCCGCTTGCATAAAGGTCATCCCAACTCTCAACACGGTACATATCGAAATGATATAAAGGTGGATTGCCACCATAATCATTAACGATAGCAAAAGTAGGACTG
>JAZNIQ010000309.1:0-5103 GCA_045577555.1 Candidatus Fimenecus sp. | reverse complement strand
GTCAGGTGCAAGAACCGGAATATTAAATGTTGCACAGTTTTCGAAATTTTCGCTATTATCGGTAGATATTACGCAAGAGAAGGTGTTGTAATACTCCATAATATCTTCTCTGGTCATTGGTCCTGCCTCTGAATCGTGATTACCGAAGGTCACGGCAACGGGAATGCTTCTTGATTCGAATATATTCATAAGAGCATTGATTAACTTTTTTGTTTTTTCAGGGTCTTCGTTAGGATGTGTATTATCACCTGTAAGTACAACAAGGTCAGGCTTTTCAATATCACAGGCTTCGGCAATTACCCATATTGAAGCATCAAAATGCTTGTCATAATTAAGATGTGTGTCAGCAATATGCAGTATTTTAAGCTTGCCGTCAGAATTGAACCTTATTGTTGTATCTGTTTCCTTATGTAAATCAGCAGGTCCATAGTTGATATTTGTATTTTCGGGTTCGATTTCAAAATAGATTATTCCTACAACAAGAACCGCCACCAATACTAAGGCAATAATTCCTATTATTCGTTTTTTCATTGTGTAATCTCTCGCTTTCGTATTACTGAATAAACTTTTCTTTAGTATATGAAATTTATTTAATTCCCGGAGTTCTGAGAATACCTGTTGTTCGAAGAACATACTCATAACTCCAATTTATTCCGTCACTTCTCCATGCACCCGGACCATGCCATTTTTCTTTTACATTTACAAGGTGGAGCGGCCCGAAGGAGTTGTAGCGGTGCGTATAAAGTTTAATACCGACTTCATGTTCACCATCAGAAATACCATTGATTTCAAGAGTATATGGCGGATAAATAATCTCACCTTTGTTTTCACCGTCAATACTCACTTCAATAAGTGCACCCATATAGTCATTTGCAGTAACTGTGAGACTACCGTTTTTCACCTCAGTCTTCATTTTATATGTTACTGCTCCTGAATAGAAAGGAAGTCCTTGATTGATAAGAGAACCGAATGTTATTCTTTCAGGCAATGTGGTTATTGTTGCAAATGAACCTGTTACTCTGACACCGAAATCACCCAAAACGAACATATTTTCAAGGTTTGCGGTTTCACCGAAGGGAAGAGTAATTTCGAGGACATTTTCACCCTTTACGATGTTGCCAAGTTTCATCCTGCCAATTGAAATATCAACATAAAAGCCTTTTTCCCTTTCGGTGATTTTCTTGCCGTTGAAGGTTATTTCTGCGATGTCTGCGTCTTCAAGAGCAAGAACTGCACCAGTATAATCAATTTCACTCCAGAACGTAAATTTAAGTTTTACTTTATGATCTTTAGGAAGCTTTCCGAGTGCCCACGGCTGAACAACACGGTTACCTCTTTTTTTCATTCCCAGACGCTCTCTTACAAGATTGTCAAGACGAAGTATTTCTTCTTTGGGTGAATAGTCCTTATCATCGTCAATTTTCCACTCAGCCATATCAAGTACAAGAACATTTTCTTCAGAAAGCTCGTACTCGCACAGTGTACCGGGCATTTCGCCAGCTTTTTCGGGAATGTGTTGTGTTTCATTAGAATCGCTCTTACCATAGGTGAGCTTAAGAAGAATTGAATCATAACCGAAAATATGATATCGGATAATTGTCTTTCCTTCTCTGTATTCTGCTTTAATGGGATACACTTCACCGTTTTCGGTGTTATATATTTGAGGAGAAAATGTACCATTCAGAATAATCTGGATATCGTTGCCATCATCTATTTGCTTATTATCCGGTTCTTTTGAGCAACAAATGAAAAGCCATCTGCAATCAGTGTCTTGTCTGAGCTGATAAATATAATTGTCCGTAAGTCTGCCGTCAGCGTATCTTATTGTGAGAGTTCTTACATCGTGGAGTGCAGTAAGAAGCGATGCACGGGAGAAATCAATGTTTTCACTCTCTTCAAAGAGTGATTTTACACAGTCACAAGGCACGACCTCAACAAGAGAGGGTGCATCGCCCATAAATATAAGTTTACCACCATTATCGCGGAACTGCTGAAGTCTTTCAACAGTTGTTTTTCTTAAGGTTTCACAGCCGGGTACAATAATTGCATCGTATTCCATTTCACCAACCTTGAGAGGTGCAGAGCCTTCCTTACAAAGAGAAGGAAGAAGTGATTCTGAAATAAAGTTAAAATCAATACTGCCTTCAAGAAGCCATTTTGTAACATTTTGAAATCTTTCATCAAGGCTTTCTCTGAATACTGCAGATTTATCATTAGGCCCCCAATGAAGCCAGAAACTCTCAACGGGATGAATTACACCAACCTTTACAACAGGCTTGCCACGTGTAAGTGCAGTGTTAACTCTTGCAAAATGGTCTTCAATAAGATTGTATTTTTTGTGCCAAGGAGACTGATAATGTATCGAAGCGGGGTAATCTCTTTTCGCTTCGCCTTTCATAGCGTACCACGAAAGATGAGGAACACGTATTGTGACGCCAAGACAAGCCTGCCAGTCACCCTGATGCTTGTATGTTCTGAAATCACAGTCCCATGTGGTAACGCCGTAAAGCTCTGAGAGCATACCTTCATAACCGTACTGATGAACAGCAGACTGTGTCTGCTTTGCGGTGGTGAATTCGTGACGGTTGCAAAGCATATCGATGCCGGGAAGTCTGAAGCTTCTGTATGAACGCATTGCCTCGCCAAGTGCTGCAGTCTGTGAATGTAGTGTAGGCTCTTCCATCATATGTCCTGTAAGAGCAATTCCATTTTCTTTGCACCATCCTCCGACAGTATCAGCGAATGAACTTGCAAAAAGTTCTGCAATAAAATCATGATATCTGTAACGGTGCAGAGATGGAGCAGAGCCGGGCTTATCCCAGAACACTTCGGGAAGAGTGTCGAAAATATCCTCCCCGTACATTTCTTTATAGAGCTCAGGAACCTTATCAGTCCAGGGCATTGTGATATCCGTTTTATCAAATGAATTATTGAGAACTCTTTTTCTTGTAAACTGAGGCTCATCGGTAAAAATAGCGGGAATGGTTTTATCAAATTCATCACCCACTTTTGCTTTATATTTTTCGTGTGTGACTTCAATAAACTTTTTAATAGCCTCGCAGTTTAAGGTGTCAATATATGTCTGATTGTTATACCAGTTAGAAGGATTTTGTAATTCAAGAAAGGCGTACCATTTTGTGCCCTCTGCTTTTTCATCTTCACCTATTCTTTTATAGGAAGAGAGAAATCCTTCACTGTCAAGAACTATATCGTAGCAGGCAATAGGGTTTTCTTTTTCGTTTCCCCAATAGTCATCATAGCCACTGCATTCTTTTTCTTTGAAGGGAGTGAAAAGAAGACATCTTCCTCTGTATTTTTTATCTCTTGTCACAAGTCCGCCTGCAGCTCCTGAAGGATATCTGTCTTCATCGTAAAGCCAAGCAAGCATTTCTTCCTTCTTTGCCTTACAAACACTGTCTTTGATAAGCACCATATATTCTTCACTCAGGTACTCGTTTTCAAGACCTGTCCTTACGTGAAGATGAAAACCACCAAACCCCATTTCTTTGAATATATCAATTTGTCGGCATAATTCTTTTTCTGTAAGATATGAGTTAAGAGCCCAGAATGGTGTTCCTCTGTATTCTGATGTAGGACTTCTGAAAAGCTCTTCCTTTAATGTTTTTTCGATATTCTTTTTGTATAGCATATGTTCACCTCTTGCGTGTGAGAATTTATTTCAGAGTAAATTCAGCATTATTGTCCGAAAAGCCTTTATTGTTTCCGATAGTATCAAGAAGCATGCATCTTAAATCAATCTTTTCACCGTTTTTACTGAGCTTAGGTTCAATCTTTTTAAGCACAAATGAAAATCTATTGAGAATGCCTGAAATGAAATTATACACAGGTGTACCCTCGATATGAGGACCGTCACCAAGAAATATCCCAACTCCAACTTCACCAACAAGCTCTGCTAATTTTTTGTTTTTAAGAGCTTTGTCATTATTTATAAAAAGCAGACGTTCAACAGTTCCCACAGTGATTTTATCGAAACGTTTTCTACCAAAAGATTTTAAATGTTTAACAATTCCTTGTCCGCCACTGAGAGCGCCACGAACACGTGCGATAATTGCATTTTCGAAATGCTTGTGAAAATATTCCTGCGCAGTAAGACCTTTTAAATCCCAACCAAAGTCTTCAACATCAATTGTTTCAACCTTCAGCACAGAGTTTTCGTCTATTGTTATTTTTCTGTATTTTGCAGGACTGCCTACAAGACAGGCAGTGCAAACATCAATCAGTCTGTTGCCCTTTTCGGTATAAAACTCATTTATGCTCTGGATGTGCATATGTCCTGTTAAAATAAGCTCTATTCCGTTATCTGCAAGGAAGGTCGCAACCCTTCTCCAGTCCTTAATTCTTGCATCTCCAACTAAGTCGAAAGCCGGTACAGATGGAATAATAGGATAATGGCATATTGCAAAAACAGAGCAGTTATCTGCCTTTGCTTTGTCAATCTGTTCTTTTGCCCAAGACATAAGTCTTTCGTCCATTGCTCCTTTTGGCTGAGCCTTACTGTCACAGCATATCGCCAGCATTCTTACACCTTCGGTAATTTCAGCAACATAGGAATGTGTTGGTTCATCAAGTGCAATAGCATCGTCATAACCGAAATCACGGTACATCTCACACAAATCATTGAAATCTGTACCTTCAACAGGAACACGACCATCACCTTTTAATACATAAGCGGAATCATTATAATCATGACCTGCGGTTATAACAAAAATCCTTTTACCGCTTTCTTTAAGCTTGTAAAGCTCTCTGATAAAGCTATTGTGACTTTCTTTTTCACCGTTCTTTGTAAGGTCACCCGGAATTATAATAATATCAGTTTCTTTGTCTTCGCTGATGCGTGCAAAGGTGGATTTTACAATTGCACTGCTTTCCTTTACAAAGTACTGTTCAGTGAGCATATTTTTTTCAAATGCTTTTCCCCCGGCACCTAATTCATTTTCAAAATAATGGGTATCGGTTACAAGATAAAAACTAACAGGCTTCATTTCTCTTCATCCTTCGTTAATATACTTTTTCTTCGTTATAAAGAATAGCCATTGCAGCAACAGCCATTATTGGTGCATGACCTACAAATTTTCTCATATC
>JAZNIQ010000308.1:0-2179 GCA_045577555.1 Candidatus Fimenecus sp. | reverse complement strand
TTCACCGATAAGATAAAACTTGCCACCGTAAACAAGCATATCCTTTGTGAAAAGCGGCTCTGAATCATAAGCCGTAATGCCTGTTCTGAAGCAGTGGTTAGCAGTTTTTATATTGCCGTACCCATGGTCAACACCGATGATGATTACATCATTAAATTCTTTCATTTTGAATTACTCCTTTTAATTAAAATTTTGTTGGATAATGAATTTGGGCATAAAAAAATGCACCCTCTACGGGTGCGGTGGAATAATGGGTCTGTCGCGAATGTTGAAGATAAACACTCCTTTCATTAAAATATTTTTATATGTAAAGTTGGTAGTGGGTTAAAATCGCCCACTACTAGAATTACCTGATGCGAAGATTCCAATGGGCACTTATTGCCCATTGGAAAAAGCAAAGGAAATTATAAGTTGCTAAAGGGTCACAACGACCCTTTTACCAAAAATGTGACGCAGTATTCGTATACCGGAATTTAGGTTTTTGGGTATAAAAAAACACCTGCTACTTTTGAGGTGACAAGTGTATGTAAACTGATTGAAATTTGTGGTGTAGGTGTGATATAATGTGTTAGACAAACCTGTTACTATTTGTCAAGCCATTTTAAAAAATTTTTATGTAATAAAAAGAGCATAACAATAAAGCCGAAAAACACAAATTTTTTCAGCTTAAAGGTATTAAAACAACAATTATGCAATTAACAGTAAAGTTCCATTACTCTTGCATAATAAATTCGCAAAAATTTATTGAATCCTGCAATCTTGGCAACACGCTTAGGTTTTCCTTCATTTTCTTTTTTGATAATGAAATCATAAACTGCAGAATCTTCAGATGGTTTCACTACTTTAAGACTGTGCATAATTTCGTAACCGATTTTTCGAAGAGTAGGAGAACCACGCTTTGAAATATTACGTTTCGTGCCGACAAATTTGCCTGATTCATAAGGTGGAGCATCAATACCTGCAAAAGCTACAAGAGCACTACCATTGTGAAAACGTCTGACATCACCTATTTCAGCGATCAAACGAACAGAAAGAACATCGCCGACACCTTTCATGTCCCTTACTACGGAATATTCCGGTAAATCACTTGCAATTTCCTGCATTTGTGATACAATTAGCGATAAGGTAAGTTCGGCATCTCTGACCGACTTCACCGCCTGCAGTACCAGCATTTTGGTTGATGGGGTACTGGATTTAAGGGTTGGGATATTGTTCTTCGAAAGCTGATATATTGCTATCGCTTGACTTTCGTTGTAACGATATCCTTTCTTTTTAGTCCATTTTGCATAGTCTGAAAGAAACTGTTTTTCGCTCATCTTTTTGATGTTATCGTAATGCCAATACTTTTCTACAAAGTCGCACAGTTTATCTTTCGTGCTGTATGCAGGAACGGTTCCTTGTAGTATGGTCTTAATTCCAGGCATAACACCGTCAAGCAGGTTTGCAAGTTGTATTTTACAGCTTACCTTTAATCTCACATACTGTTCATATTGTCTTCCTAGTAGTTTAAGTTCTTTATAGACCTCATCAGGTGGGCAATATGCAGCCATAGAAAACCAGTGATCTATACCATAGTTTGCAATTCGGACAGAGTCAATTTTGTCCGTTTTAGCCTTTCTTAAAGTTGCTGCACAGTATTTTTTCATTATGTAAGGATTTACAACAACAGTAAAAATACCTGCTGAAAGCAACTTAGTAACAACAACCTGATGATAGCCGCCGGTAGCTTCAAGCACGACTTTGACATCTTCATCAAATGATTTGATACGCTCAATCAGATAGTTTAGTACTTGTTCGGTGTGGTCAATGTTATACGGAGCTTCTACGACTTCACCATAAGGTCGAAGCATACAAACCGTACTTTTGTCTTTTGAAATGTCAATGCCTACACTAATCATAGAGTATCCTCCTTGAAAAGTAATTTGAAAGGTAGAACCACTTACTCTTACTGACACTCATTTTGGTTCGTTACACGAAGGCAAAGCTTCAACCTGTTTACTCGAATGCATACAATAAGAGGCGGTCGACAGTTTATCGAGCGGATGTGTTAATCCAATAAGAATTACGCCGGACCTTTCCTCTTTATTGTATAAAAATAAGAGTAGTTTTGCAATGCTTTTTGCATTGGTTTTCTACTCTTATATTGTACCAAATAAGAATTTGAAAGAGATGTACCCAA
>JAZNIQ010000307.1:0-6442 GCA_045577555.1 Candidatus Fimenecus sp. | reverse complement strand
AACACGAAAAATTATAAAATTGTAATGCTTTCGGAAATAGCAGAATATTACAACGGATTAACATATTCGCCAGACAATGTATCAGAAGACGGTACAATTGTTCTCCGTTCAAGTAATATTCAAAACAGTCAATTAGATTTTGCTGATACTGTAAGAGTTGATTGTACGATAAAAGAAAAACTTTTTGTGCGAGATAATGATATTCTTATGTGCTCAAGAAATGGAAGTGCTAGATTGGTTGGTAAAGTTGCACTTATAAAGAATATTTCCGAACCAATGTCCTTTGGTGCATTTATGATGATTATAAGAAGTAAATATTATCCTTATTTAATGACGTACTTTCAAATGGATGCTTTCAGAAGACAGATAAAAACAGGAGCAACTACAACAATAAATCAAATAACAGGCAATATGTTAAATAAAATTAGTTTGCCATTACCTGAAATGAATGAAATAAATGATTTTACAATCTTCGTCGAACAAGTCGAAAAATCAAAATTTGTCGTACAGAAAGCACTTGACGAAGCACAAACACTTTTTGACAGCTTAATGCAAGAATATTTTGGATAGAAGGTTACACCATGAAAATGTTTGAAAATACAATTTGGGGTTCAGTAAAAATGCCTGAAAGTTTTTCTGAACTATTGAATTGTGTATTACGTACTGGTAATGATGTAAGTTATTGGCGTGGGCAATCAGATATTGCATGGAAATTAGATTCGTCAATTGCAAGAAAAGCAATTCGTAATAACGATGTTTTCACCTTAAAACAGAACAACTTCTCAAGTATTGATTTTTGGGAAAAAATTATGCTTGAGAAAGCAAAACAGAGCTTATATCATTATGATTCAAATGGCAGGCAACTTGGTGATATTGAATTGTTGGCAAAATTGCAACATATGGGTGCTAGTACGCGATTACTTGATTTTAGCAAAAATATACTTATAGCACTATGGTTCTGTGCGTCTGAAAATAGAGACAAAACAGGGTTAGTTATTGGGATACATACCGATATAATCGCTGGTCTTGGAGAGCGACTTTTTGAATTTGTAGATTGCTATGATGATTTTACAAAAAAGATAAATAATTCTGAAAACATATGGATAGTTGATGCTCCCCCTGTTGTTTCGAGAATAACTGCACAAAATTCTGTTTTTTTATGTAGTAAGTGTGTTAACTCCAATCATGGTACTTTTATATTGCCAGAAGAAAAGTATATTACTAAACTTGCCATTTCACCTGAATTAAAGAAAGAAAGTTTAAAAATGCTTTCTGCACATTTTAACATTACTCCTTATACAATCTACCCAGATGTTGAAGGATTTGCAAAAGCCAACTCCTCAGAATGGAGATTCAGCGAATTTGAAAGATGGTAACAATGAATTTATTAATTGTTATATAGGTCGCTTTCCTATAATCAATACATAGTGATTATTCTTGGTTGAAACTATTTATAAACATTACAGCGGGCGTTTATTAAAACAATAACCACAACTAAATTACAGAATGCACCTGTTATTGCTCCAAGAAATGATACGAAAACCGATTTGAAGCCTTAAAAAGCATTGATGAATAATATTTAGATTGATAAAAAGAAATTAAATGAAGGGAAATATATTAAGAATTTAAATATGGGAATAGATTTTAGATGGATAAAATTTACAAATTTTGCAGATGATTTGATAAAAGGTAACATCTATTTAAACCCCTTGGAATACTACAGGGGTATAGAAAAAGTAATAAGTGGAAAGCTTGATGAGAACGAAAACAGAAATACTGCAATAAATGATTATTTGGAGGGTTCTGTTGCAAGTATAAATCCAAAAGATTTAGGAAAGTTTGGGTTAGATTGGGACGATGAGCTTAAAGATGCTTTAGTTGGAAATGTACATTTATTATCTGAAGATTTAAAATACTTAAAAGTATTTTGTTTATATTCATTTGTTTTTGATAATGAAAATAAGATTGCCATAAAGCCAAGTCAGAAAATTAATCTGTTTGGCAATAAGTATGCAGTTATAATAAATGACACAGGAGCATTTATACGAAGAATCATAAACTGTTTAAAAAATAGTAAAGGTTACGATAAAATTGTAGCATTTAAAGGTGAGTTTGTTCGTTATTATGAAAATGATGAAAAAACAAAACTTTTAAGTGTATTTAATAAAACGAACGACTTTGAATGGGAGCATGAATTTAGATTTATTTTTCCAGAAAAAGCACAAAATCTTGACCCTATTGTTTTACAAATAGGCGATATTTCAGATATAACAACTGTGATAACAGTTGAAGACTTCTTAAACTCACCAGAAACAATCTTCCCTGATTATACATTTTTGTCTGAAAAATCGTTTGATGAAATAATATTTCAAAACAATACAAAACGTTAGTGCTACATTTTTAAAATGAGGTGGTTAATTATGAATAATGAACAAGAATATATTAAATTTTGGGTAAATGTAAAAGATAAGTGTAATGAAATTATTGATGATTACAATAAACTTTCCGATGAAAATAAAAAGCGTGTAGATAGTGTGAAAGATGCACTTTTAAAAGCAACAAGTATATTTGATATTATTAATATTTTGAATTCACATATTTAAAAAATATAGTTAAAATTTAAACTTTTAAGGAGGTCAACTATGACCAACTTTGATTTTATTCTGAACAACATTAAATACAAGGCTATATATGATGCTTGTGTATTGGCTGAAAATGCTACTGCACCATCTGATATGGCTTTGAGTTGTCGTAATGCTCTTTTGACAATAGTTGAATTTATATACGATAAACACAGTGTAGAAATACCGAAAAATGCAACAATGCTTGAGCTTATCGACAACAAGCTCATAACAGGATTTGTTGATAACAGTGTCATTCTTGAAACACTTCATTTCATCCGTAAATTGGGTATGAATGCACAGCACGATAAGAATATCAAGAAAAAACATGCCCGTCTGGCTTTTGATAACCTTGCTTTCTTTGCAGAGTTTGTATATAGAAAATTTGAGCAACCCGAAACTGTTGCATCTTTCACAATTCCTGCATATATGAGCGAGGCAGAAACTCGTCGTATCTACATAGATGTTTATCTCGGTGAAGTTGGTTGGAATGTGCTTGAGCCAAATAGCACAACAACTCTTCCAAATGGTACAGTTATAAAAAGTGGTACAGTAATGCCCAATATGGCTTGTTGTGAAATTCCTGTTAAAGATATGCCTAATGCTTCAGGTATCGGGTTCTGCGATTATGTCCTTTATGGCAAGGACGGTAAGCCACTTGCTATTGTTGAGGCGAAAAAGACAAGTGTTGATGCAACTGTGGGTATTCAGCAAGTTAAAACCTATGGCGAATGTATGGAAAAGCAATATGGATATGTTCCTGTGCTTTACTATACAAATGGTTATGAAATTTATGTGATTGACGGACTTTACCCATCCCGTAAGGTGATGGCATTCCATACTGCTGAAGAGCTTGAATATATGATTCAGAAGCGTAGCAGAAATGACATAACTGACCTTGTAATCCGTGATGATATTTCAGGCAGACCATATCAAAAAATGGCTATAACTAACATCTGTGAAAGATTCAATGACCTGCATCGTCGTGGTCTTATCGTTATGGCTACGGGTACTGGTAAAACAAGAGTTTCAATTTCTCTTGTTGAAGTTCTTGCTCGTAACAAATGGATTAAAAATGTGTTGTTCCTTGCTGACCGTACAAGCCTTGTTCAACAGGCATTCAAGAATTTCCAGAAGATTTTACCTGATATGAGTTACTGTGTTCTTTCTGACAAATCCCTCGCAGATGAGCCAAATGCAAGAATAACATTCTCAACTCATCAGACAATGATAAATTATATTGATGCTGAAGACAAAGAATTCACTTCGGCAAGATTTGACTTGATTATTGTTGACGAGGCACACCGTTCAATCTTCAACAAATACGGCTCAATCTTCTCATATTTTGACTGTTTACTTGTAGGTCTTACTGCAACTCCAAAAGACGAAGTTGATGCAAATACATATCATCTTTTCAACTGTGAAAATGGTGAACCAAACTTCTCATATTCACTTGAAGAAGGCGTAAAAGAACATTATCTTGTACCATATAGACTTAAAAGCAAAACAACAAAACTTTTGAGTCATGGCATCAAATATAGCGACTTGAGTGCTACTGACAAGCAAAAAGTTGATGTTCTTCTTGAAGATGTACCAACTGATTATGTTATCCCAAAAGAAACACTTTTTAAGATTTTCTATAACGAAGATACTTGTCGCAGAGTCCTTGATGAACTTATGACAAGAAGTTTAAAAGTTGATTATGGACAGAAACTCGGTAAAACAATTATCTTTGCATACAACCACAAACACGCAAAACTGATTGTTGATGTATTTAAGAAAACATACCCTAAATATGGTGAATATTATTGTCAACTTATTGATAATCAGGTTAAAGGTGCTAATGAGCTTATAACAAAATTTGAAACTGATGATAATTTCCGCATCGCAGTTTCTGTTGATATGCTTGACACAGGTGTTGACGTTCCAAGTGTATTGAATCTTGTGTTCTTCAAGCCTGTTAAATCAAAAATCAAGTTTGTGCAGATGATTGGTCGTGGCACTCGTCTTTGCGAAGGCCTTATTGATGGTAAGGATAAAGAATATTTCCTTATCTTCGATTACTGTGGCAACTTTGAATATTTTGACCAGAATCCTGAAGGTTCAGATGGTGTTGTTTCAAAATCACTTTCACAAAGATTGTTTGATGCAAAACTTAATTTGCTTGTTGAATTGCAGAAAATTGAACATCAGACCAACCCTGAACACAAGGCATATTATGACAAAATCAAACCGGAACTTATCAACAAAGTTCTTGGTGTTAAGGCCAACAGTGCAAGAATTTCTGTATGAGAAGAACTGGCTTATGTGGATAAATTCTGTGACAAGGAACGTTGGCAGGCTATTTCGATTCTCGATGCAAAAGAAATGCAACTTCATATCTCAAAACTCGCTGACAGTGACATCGACGAAGATAAAAAAGCCCTTGCATTTGATGTGAAGATGTTCAATATCGAACTTTCAGTCCTTGCAAATGGTAACATCAGCGAAGCAACGAGGGTAGTTGGCATGGTCAGAAAGGCTGCAAGACTTCTTCTTGATTATTCAACCATTGATGGTGTCAAAGCAAAGGCAGATGTGCTTCAGATTCTCGCAGGTACAGATTTCTGGGAAAGTCCAAAAGTCAGCGACCTTGAAAAATATCGTGATGAAGTCCGTGACCTTATGAAGTATATAGAAAGCAAGGTCAATCCGATTGATATTGATACAGTCGATGTAATAATGGACGTAGAATATGATGGTGATGGACTTGTTGATATAAGAACCTACAAGGAAAAAGTTATTGATTACCTTGCAGAAAATACCAATAATCCGACAATTCTCAAAATCCGTAATCTTGAACCAATCAACGCAGATGACCTTAAAGAACTTGAACGTGTTCTTTGGGAAGAACTTGGCACAAAAGACGAATATCAGAAGATTACTAATATTGATAATCTTGCTGCGTTCATCCGTTCAATTGTAGGTATCGAACAGGATGCAATCAATAAAAAATTCGGCGAATTCTTAAGTGGCAATACTTTCAATTCGCAACAGCAAGAATTCGTAAAATCAATTATTGATTATGTCCGTGAAAACGGTGACATCAATGTAAATGACTTGATTGAAAAATCACCATTTGATAACTATGACATTATCACAATGTTCGGTTCTCAAGCTCAAATCTTACGAAACATTGTTGATATCATGCACAACAGCATCACCGCAGTATAAAAAATAAGAGTTATTATGGCAAGGAGTGGCTGTGGCTATCCACACCCAGACCTTGCAATGGATATCCATCCCTTGACCCAACTTCACGCACACAAAATGTGCTTAGGAAACCGATGCGGTTTCAGGGTGCCATTGGCAAGAAATAAAATAGAATGATGTTAGTGGATATCCATTAGTAAAATAAAGTGTGACATATTCAACGAGATGAAGATTTTATTGATAAAAATACTATAAGAAGAGGGTGCCTCATCAAAAATGAGACACCCTCAATTTTTACGGTGTTGTTTATTTTGGTTTATCTAACTAATTGCTACGCGACTTCTTCCTCTTCTTTTGATATAAATGCAGAGTTGTTTACTTGCTCAATATTGTGCATATCGAGTGATTGTAATTCGGTTTCAATTACATCAAAAGCATCAACAGCACCGTCATGGTTAACATCTGCAGCCATAAGGAACCATTCGTTATCAATAGTTGACTGACAAGTTGCAACACTTGTGATTATTTCTTGGTCAGCTTTATTTATTAGTCCATCACCATTGACATCACCATAGAGTACGACTGTGTATGTATCAATAAGTTCATTTGTTGAAACTTCGTAAACATAA
>JAZNIQ010000306.1:0-3672 GCA_045577555.1 Candidatus Fimenecus sp. | reverse complement strand
CTCATAAAATTAAAAACAATCCAAATGCAAGAACAGTTTTATATGAGAGCAAATACCACAATATTTATCTTGCAAAAGATGCTGAACAATATATGAATGACACTTTTGCAAAGATTGCGACATTGGGTGAAAACAGTCCGGAAGCATATGAAATTTATCAAAATATTGACTATTCTCTCATAACAAAAGAGGATTTGACAGTAATGGAAACTGCAAATTTATTTTTTGAAGAATGTGTTATGAAAAGAGATTTTTTAACCGAGCAAACTGAAACAGATTCTATATAAAAAAACAACGGAGATTCTTCATAAAGAAGATATCTCCGCTTTTTTATGTACTAATCTGTGATTATACGTTAAATCTGAAAAGAACTATGTCGCCATCTTTCATAACATATTCTTTTCCTTCACTTCGTACAAGACCTTTTTCCTTAGCTGCCTGCATTGTGCCGTTTGCCATAAGGTCGTCAAAATGAATTACCTCTGCACGGATAAATCCACGTTCAAAGTCCGTATGAATTTTACCTGCTGCCTGAGGAGCGTTTGTACCTTTTTTGATTGTCCATGCTCTTACTTCAGGTTGTCCTGCTGTGAGATATGAAATAAGTCCTAAAAGATTGTATGAACGCTGAATGAGAAGGTCCAGACCGCCCTGTTCAATTCCCAAGTCAGAAAGGAACATTTCTTTTTCTTCTTTATCGAGTTCTGCAATCTGTGCTTCAAGTTCTGCACAGATTGGAAGAGTTTCAGCACCCTCTGCTTCTGCAAGTTTACATACTGCATTATATCTTGCATTATCGCGGATATTGTTTGCGAAATCTTCTTCACTCATATTACAAGCATAAATAATTGGCTTTGATGAAAGAAGTGCAACAGTTGAAAGAATCTCTCTTTCCTCGTCATCCATTTCAACTGCACGGGCATTAACACCATTTTCAAGTTCACCACGAAGACGCTTTAAGAAATCAACTTCTTTCTGGAGGGACTTATCACCTTTAAGGTCTTTTTCACTCTTTGTAATTCTTCTGTCGAGAATTTCAACGTCGGAGAGGATAAGTTCAAGATTGATTGTTTCTATATCACGCTGTGGGTCAATACTGCCTTCAACATGGATAATATCGTCATTATCAAAACAACGGACAACATGGATAATCGCATCAACCTCGCGGATGTGGGAAAGGAATTTATTTCCAAGTCCTTCACCCTTTGATGCACCTTTTACAAGACCTGCAATATCAACAAATTCAATAGTTGCAGGAGTAATTTTGGCAGGATTATACATTTCAGCAAGTTTATCAATTCTGTAATCGGGCACTGCAACAACGCCGACGTTTGGTTCAATTGTACAGAAAGCGTAATTTGCAGACTGTGCACCTGCATTTGTTATAGCATTAAAAAGTGTACTTTTACCTACATTTGGTAAACCTACAATACCTAATTTCATAATATCATCCTTAATATAATATAAATTTCCAAAAATGTATTATACACTATTGATGAAAAATTTTCAATATGGTAAAATTATTAACGGTGATTTTTATGGAACAGTTTTCACGTACTGAAAGATTGATTGGAAAAGATAATCTTGAATTGCTTAAAAATAAAAATATTATAATCTTCGGACTTGGCGGTGTCGGCTCTTATGTTGCTGAGGCTTTGGCACGTTGTGGTATTGGTAAAATGACTGTTGTGGATAAGGATACTGTTGACATTACTAATATAAATCGTCAATTATATGCTCTTCATTCAACTGTTGGCAGAAACAAGGCAGATGTTGCAAAAGAGAGAATACTCGACATTAATCCTCAATGCGAAGTAACGGCAGTGGTCAAAATGTATCTACCCGAAAATGCAGATGAATTTGAGTTGGAAAAATACGATTACATTATTGATGCCATTGATAATGTCACTGCAAAAATTGATTTGGCTGTGAAGGCTGAAGTGCTTAATATTCCTATAATCGCATCAATGGGTACGGGTAATAAACTTGACCCCACCGCCTTTAAGATTACTGATATTTACAAAACAGACACCTGTCCCCTTTGCAGAGTTATGCGTCGTGAATTAAAAACTCGTGGTGTAAAAAAATTAAAAGTGCTCTATTCAACAGAAATTCCCCATAATGATGGTGAAAGAACACCTGCAAGTATCAGCTTTGTACCAAGCACAGCCGGGCTGATTATCGCAGGCAGTGTTGTTGAAGATTTGATAAAAATGTAAAATGTTAAAATCATTTTGTTTACAATTTGTTTATTGATTTAAATGAAATAAAAGAGTAAAATATTGACAATACTTTTCAAAAGATATTTTGGTGGTGGTAAAATGAGTCTTATTGAGATTCGTGATATGTATAAAATTTATAATCCCGGTGAAAACGAGGTTCGTGCCCTTGATGGAATTAACCTTACGGTTGAACATGGTGAGTTTTTAGCCATTGTTGGCCAATCGGGTTCAGGTAAATCCACACTCATGAATATGTTAGGTCTTTTAGATGTGCCAACAAGTGGGAAATATCTGCTGAACGGTCATGATGTTGAGGGTCTTACGGATGATGAACTTTCTGAAATCCGCAACAAGGAAATCGGCTTTATTTTCCAAGGCTTTAACCTTGTTACAAGCCTTACTGCAGTTGAAAATGTTGAACTTCCACTTGTTTACAGAGGTATGAAAAAGGAAGAACGCAACAAACTTGCTGTTGAGGCACTTAACAGAGTAGGTCTTTCACACAGACTTGACCACTTACCCAAGCAGATGTCGGGCGGTCAACAACAGCGTGTTGCCATTGCCCGTGCAGTTGCTGCAAGACCACCGATTATTCTTGCCGATGAGCCCACAGGTAACCTTGACTCCCATTCAGGTGTTGAAGTTATGAAAATTCTTCACGAGCTTCACGAAGAAGGCAGAACAGTTATTCTTATCACTCACGATAATGATATTGCAAATGAAGCACAACGTGTTATCCGTATTCAGGACGGGCAAATTGTTTCAGATGTTATGAACAGATAATCGTTTTTTTGTTCATTTTTATTTGTATAATAATATATATTAATAAAATAATTAATAAATTGTTGAGAAAATGTTGCCAAAAAGTGTAGCATTTTCTTTTTTTATGTGATAAAATTTTTTTGATTATTTTTAATCGCCCCAAAATTCCTTTAGGAGGACGAAAGAATGAAAATGAACAAGACATTCAAAAAAACTATCTCTGTTGTTCTTGCCATTGTTATTGTAGTTGTTGGAATTCCTTTCACAGCACTTGCATCAACAAAAGCAACTGCGAATTTTGCTATTCTTAGTGACACTCACTATTTCGCAGAATCATCAATGGGTGAAACAGGGGAAGACAAGCAAGAGTTTATTGATATGATGCTTCTCAATAACTCAACAACCGGATACGCACCTAATATTTTAGACGCTGCTTTGGCAAACCTTGCTTTAAAAGCAAAGAACGGCGAAATCGACTTTGTTCTTATGCCGGGTGACCTTACAAGAAATGCTGAATATGCAGCTCACAAAGAACAAGCAGAAAAGCTTGCAAAGTTTGAAGCAGATACAGGCATTCCTGTTTATGTTATCAACGGCAACCACGACATTAACAACCAAGTCGGATCGTAGCCATGTCGTTCTGTGAGCCAAGGAGTTGATTTATGACATTGTCTTCCTAAGACCGCTT
>JAZNIQ010000305.1:0-13951 GCA_045577555.1 Candidatus Fimenecus sp. | reverse complement strand
GATATGTCAGGAAGTCCATCGGACAGCTGTCTGTATTGCGGGCAGAAGAATTTTGTTAATGTATTTAAAGAGGCGCTCAGGAATGAGATTAGGCTGATTGAGATAACAGGAGGAGAAAAGTAATGAAAAAGACACCATTTGTAACCAAGGAGCAGATTGAGGAGATTGTAAAGACTTATCCGACTCCATTTCATATTTATGATGAGAAGGGCATCAGAGAGAACGCACAGGCTATGAAGGAAGCATTTGCATGGAACAAGGGCTTTAAGGAGTACTTTGCAGTAAAGGCAACTCCAAACCCATTTTTAATTAATATACTTCGTGAGTATGGCTGTGGCTGTGACTGCTCATCTTTGACAGAGCTTATGCTGAGCAATGCGATGGGCGTTAAGGGAGAGGATATCATGTTCTCATCTAACGAGACTCCTGCAGAGGAGTATGCATATGCTTATGAGCTTGGTGCTACGATTAACTTAGATGATATTACACATATTGAGTTTTTAGAGCAGACGATTGGTACATTACCTGAGACTATCAGCTGCCGTTTCAATCCGGGCGGATTATTCAAGATTAGTACAGATATTATGGATAACCCGGGCGATGCAAAGTATGGCTTTACCACAGAGCAGTTATTTGAAGGCTTTAAGATTTTAAAGAGCAAGGGTGTGAAGAATTTTGGTATTCATGCATTCCTTGCTAGTAATACGGTAACAAATGAGTATTATCCTACACTTGCTAAGACTCTTTTTGAGGTAGCAGTGAAGTTAAAGGAAGAAACAGGCGCAAATATTAAGTTTATCAACCTTTCAGGTGGTATCGGTATCCCTTATCGTCCTGACCAGGAAGGTAACGATATTTTTGCAATCGGTGCAGGTGTAGAAAAAGTATATAACGAAATTCTTGTTCCTGCAGGTATGGATGATGTTGCAATTTATACTGAACTCGGTCGATTTATGTTGGCTCCTTATGGTGCACTTGTAACACGTGCAATAAATGAAAAACATACACATAAAGAGTATATTGGTGTAGATGCTTGTGCAGTTAACCTTATGCGTCCTGCAATTTATGGTGCATATCACCATATTACAGTTATGGGTAAGGAGAATGAGCCTTGCGATTTTAAATATGATGTAACAGGTTCCCTTTGTGAAAATAATGATAAATTTGCAATTGACAGAATGTTACCAAAAGTAGATATGGGCGATTTACTCTTTATCCATGATACAGGCGCTCATGGTTTTGCTATGGGTTATAACTATAACGGTAAACTTAAATCAGCCGAAATTCTTCTTAAAGAAGATAGTAGTTTTGATTTGATTCGTCGTGCAGAAACTCCTGCTGATTATTTCGCAACATTTGATTGCTTTGATTTCTACAAAAAAGTTACTGAATAATTGAGGTAATATTATGTCTTTTGTTCATTTGCATGTTCATACAGAATTTAGCTTGCTTGACGGTGCTTGTCGTCTTGACAGGCTTTGTTCTGTTGCAAAAGAACGTGGACAAAATGCCATTGCAATAACAGACCACGGTAATTTGTTTGGTGCTGTAGATTTTTACAAAACGGCAAAAAAACATGGAATAAAACCAATTATTGGTTGTGAAGTATATGTTGCATCACGTTCCCGATTTGATAAAGTTCATGGTGTAGATTCTAACCGTCATCATCTTGTTTTACTTTGCGAGAACGAAACAGGATATAAAAATCTTATAAAACTTGTTTCATCAGCTTGGATTGATGGGTTTTATACTAAACCAAGAATTGACCGTGAACTTTTAGAAAAACACCACGAAGGGTTAATTGCCCTTTCTGCTTGTCTTGCGGGTGAAATTCCTAAACTTATTGTTAATGGTGAGTATTTAAAGGCAAAAGAAACTGCAAAATGGTATTCAGAACTTTTTGGTAAAGACCACTATTACCTTGAAATGCAGAATCATGGAATTCCTGAACAGATAATTGTTAATGATGGTCTTAGCCGATTATCTAAAGAACTTAATATTCCTCTTGTTGCTACAAACGATGTTCATTATGTCAACAAAGAAGATGCATATACTCAAAAAATTCTTATTTGTATTGCAACTAACCATACTGTTGATGAGGAAAATTCTCTTGAATTTACAAGTGATAATTTTTATCTAAAATCTGAAGATGAAATGCTTTGTTTGTTCCCAAATAACGCGGAGGCACTTGAAAATACACAGAAAATTGCAGATATGTGCCATTTCGACTTCGAGTTTGGGAACACTAAACTACCTAATTTTATAGTCCCTGACGGAAAATCACATTATGACTATTTTAGAGAAAAATGTTATTGTGGACTTGTAAAAAGATATGGTGCTAATCCTCAGGAATTATATATTGAAAGACTTGAATACGAGCTTTCTGTTATTAAAAATATGGGGTATGTTGATTATTTCCTTATTGTTGCAGATTTTATTCAGTATGCACGTGAGAAAGGCATTCCTGTTGGCCCCGGCAGAGGCTCGGGTGCAGGTAGTATTTGTGCTTATTGTATGGGTATTACAAATATAGACCCAATTAAGTATAACCTTATTTTTGAACGTTTTTTGAATCCTGACAGGGTTAGTATGCCGGATATTGATGTGGATTTTTGTTATGAAAGACGTCAGGAAGTAATTGACTATGTTATTGACAAATATGGTTCAGACCATGTTGCACAGATTATAACATTTGGTACAATGGCCGCACGTGCGGCTATACGTGATGTTGGCAGGGCTATGGGACTTGCTTATGCAACAGTTGATAATGTTGCAAAAAAAATTCCAAGAACATTGGGTATTACAATAGAAAAAGCGCTTGATGAAAGTGAAGAATTAAAACTTTTATATGATAGTGATGAAAAGATTAAAGAACTGATTGACACAGCAAAAAGTGTTGAGGGTATGCCTCGCAATTCATCAACTCATGCTGCAGGTATTGTTATTACTGACAGACCTGTAAGCGACTATGTTCCTTTGGCAAAAAATGATGAATCCGTTGTAACACAGTTCACAATGACCACTATTGAAGAACTTGGTCTTTTAAAAATGGACTTTTTGGGATTAAGAACTTTAACTGTTATTAATGATTGCGTAAAAATGGTTAAAAAGAAAAATCCTGACTTTGACATTGAAAAAATCTCATATGAAGATAAGAATGTCTATTCTCTCTTCTCAAACGGACAGACAGATGGCGTATTCCAATGTGAATCTGCTGGTATGAGAAGTGTATTTATGCGTCTCAAACCCACAAATCTTGAGGACATTATTGCTGTTATTTCACTTTACAGACCGGGTCCTATGGATTCCATTGATTCATACATCCAAAATAGACATAATCCTCAGAATATTAAATATAAAACTCCTATGCTTCAAAATATTCTTGATGTCACTTATGGCTGTATGGTTTATCAGGAACAGGTTATGCAGATTTTTCGTTCACTTGCGGGATATTCTCTTGGCAGAGCTGATATTGTTCGCCGTGCAATGTCGAAGAAAAAGCATAAAGTCATGGAAGAAGAAAGAACATTTTTCTGTGAAGGCTGTGCAAAAAATGGTATCAGCAATAAAATTGCAAACGAAATTTTTGATGATATGTCATCATTTGCATCATATGCATTCAATAAATCTCATGCGGCAGCATATGCTGTTGTTGCATACAGAACAGCGTATTTGAAATATTATTATCCATGCGAATTTATGGCATCTTTACTTACGAGTGTTCTGGATAATTCAACTAAAATTTATGACTATATTGAAGACTGTAAGCGAAATAATATTCAAATTCTTCCTCCGGATGTTAATGCGAGTAACAAAACTTTTACAGTAGGTGAAGGTGATAAAAAGAATATTATGTTTGGCTTACTTGCCATCAAAAATTTAGGCCACGATTTTATTGATATAATAATAAATGAAAGAAAAACAAATGGTAACTTTACTTCGTTTTTTTCTTTCTGCAAACGTGTTCATGGTAAAGGGTTTAATCGTCGTGCCGTTGAAGGCCTTATAAAAAGCGGAGCTTTGGATGGACTTGGCAGTAATCGTCAAGAAATGCTTGTCAATCTTATAGATATAATTGATGATATAGATAGTATAAAGCGCAGAAATCTTGAAGGTCAGATAGGCTTTTTTGACGTTATGAATAACAATGCAAACTCTGAATTTGTAATGAAAAAAATGGCAGAATTTCCATCGCAAACAAAATTGATGATGGAAAAAGAAACTACAGGTTTATATATTTCTGCTCATCCTATGGAACAATATTCAGAATTAAGCAAAAAACTTAAATGTGATAACATTAGTGATATTTTAAATGCTGACAATGATTATAACTCAAAATATGAGGATTCAGTATCAGTTAAGATTATGGGTATAATAAGTGGTGTAACACGAAAACAGACTAAAAGCGGCGACACAATGGCTTTTATAAATGTCGAAGATGTTTACGGTACAATTGAGGTTATTGTTTTCCCAAAACTTTTTGTAAAATATTCAAATTTATTTTATAACGGAAATGTTCTCTTTGTAGGCGGAAGACTATCTATAAAGGAAGAAGAAAATCCGAAAATAATTCTTGATTTTGCTGATACAGCTGAAAATGCAAAAAGTAATCAGTCTAAACGTATTGGTCTGTTTGTCAGAGTAGAAAGTGAAGAGTCATCAATTTATACTCAATGTAGTGAAATAGTATCAACAGCAACGTCAGGAAACATACCGCTATACTTTTACTTTGCAAGTAGTAAGAAATATTTTCCTTGCAAAAAGATTATAGTTGACGATGAACTTTTATTAAAACTTAAGGATATTGCCGGAGAACAAAATGTTATATTACAATTATAATCGACATATTACTTGCAATTTATGAATTCTTATGTTATTATTAATTTTCAATGTGGAAATAATTAGCAAAGACAAAGGGTGATAAAATGAAAACTATAGCTGTTCTTACAAGTGGCGGAGACGCTCCGGGCATGAATGCTGCTATTCGTTCCGTTGTTCGTTCTGCTTGCGAAAATGGAATGAGAGTAATGGGTATCAGAAGAGGTTATAACGGGCTTATGCAAGGTGATATGTATGAAATGAATCTTCGTTCAGTTTCTAACATTATCAACCGTGGTGGTACAGTGCTTTATTCAGCAAGAAGCCCTGAATTTAAAACTGAAGAAGGTCTCCAGAAAGCACTTAAAGTTGCCAAAGATGTTGGACTTGATGGTATTGTAGTAATTGGCGGTGACGGTTCATTCCGTGGTGCTCGTGATTTATCTCTTCGTGGACTTCCATGTGTTGGTATTCCAGGTACAATTGATAACGATATCGCATGTTCTGATTATACAATCGGATATGATACTTCAATGAATACTGTTCTTGAAATGGTTGATAGACTTCGTGATACATCAGAGTCACATGACCGTTGCACAGTTGTTGAGGTTATGGGTAGACGCGCAGGTTATATTGCTCTTAACGCAGGTATTGCTTGTGGTGCAACTTCAATTTTGATTCCTGAAGTTGAATATGATTTCCAGCGTGATGTTATTGATAGAATGAAGAGAACACAACAAACTGGTAAAAAGCATTTCATCATTATTGTTGCTGAGGGTATTGGTGGCGTTGAAGAAATGGCAAAGAGAATTGAAAACGAAACAGGTGTTGAAACAAGAGCAACAATTCTTGGACATGTTCAGCGTGGTGGTCATCCAACTGTTCGTGACAGAGTTACAGCTTCTCTTATGGGATATAAGGCTGTTGAACTTCTTAAAGAGGGTGTTGGTAATAGAGTTATTGCTATGCAACACGATGACATTGTTGATTTTGATATCTTTGAAGCACTTAATATGAAAAAATCACTTGACCTTAATATGTATAAGATTGCACACGAAATCTCTATCTAAAAATGTCTAATATTGTTCTTATTGGTATGCCCGGTTGTGGTAAAAGTACAGTTGGTGTTATTCTTGCCAAAACTTTGGGTATAGGTTTCATTGATACTGATTTAATTATTCAACAACGTGAAAAAAGATTGTTGCAAGAAATAATTGACATTGACGGAATTGAGAGATTTCTTGACATTGAGTCTGAGTCTGTCAGAACACTTGATTGTGACAATTGTGTTGTTGCAACAGGTGGTAGTGTCGTTTTTCGCGAAGAGTCTATTTTGCATTTAAAAAATAATGGTAAAATATTCTTTTTAAATGTATCACTCTCTGAAATCAAAAGCAGACTTGATAACATCAATACTCGCGGTGTTGCCGCAGATAAAACACAAACTATTGATGATATTTTTAATCAGCGTTATCCATTGTATATTAAATATGCAGATTATGTGCTTGATCTGAAAAATTCAAATGTGGAAGAAACTGTTGAAATAATTTGTAATTTACTTAAATAAATTAACGCCTTACGGTATTTTCAAAATTAGTGAAAATTCACCGTAAGGCGTTTTTTTTACCTTATATATTTTTCAAAAAAACAGGCAAATTATTATTGCGGCTAAAGGTCGCACGGAGGTGATAATTTGCATAGTTTATTTAAAATTTTGGCTTGTATAGGCACAATTTGTTGTTTGATTATTTATTCTGTTATTTATTTAGGTGAAAAAACAATTCCCGATAAAATTACAATTATTGAAAATGAAAATTATGAAGTTCCACAGATTTTTGGTGTGAATTTATATAATTTTAAAACGGAAAAAGAAGTTAGAGTTGCATTTGAAAATGTAAAAACATTAGAAAAGACAACTGAAGTAAAGCTTTTAAATATTATACCCGTAAAAAATACTGTGATTACAAATGCTAAAAGGCAATATGTTGTTTTGGGCGGTGAAATATTTGGAATTAAGCTTTATACAGATGGAGTAATTGTAGTCGATATTGATGAAATTGAAACTGATAACGGATTTGTTTCACCGGGAAAAGAATCAGGAATTAAAAAAGGTGATATTGTAAAGAGTGTGAATAATAAAATTGTTACATCTTCTTCACATTTTTCAAAAATATTGCAGGAAAGCAAAGGAAATGAAATTGAGATTTCTTTGCAAAGAGAGAGTAAAAAAATTGATATTAAATTTAGAACAGTTAAAGAAAAAGATAGTGAAAAATATAAAGCAGGACTTTGGGTGAGGGATAGTACAGCAGGACTTGGTACAGTAACGTTTTATAATACCAAAAACAACACTTTTGCAGGACTTGGACATCCTATATATGATATTGATACAAATGAAATTATGCCTATAAAAACAGGAATTATGGCTGAAGCCACCATAAGCGGTTTATATAAAAGCACATTTGGTAATGTGGGAGAACTTTGTGGCACATTAACCGGGAAAAATAGAGGCTCACTCTGTCTAAATGACAAAACCGGTTTATATGGTTATTGCTCCACAGAAGAAAATAATCATTTACCAGTTGCAGTAAAACAAGAAGTCCATGAGGGTAAAGCACAAATTAGATGTACTGTTGATAATACTGGACCGCTGTATTATGATATTGAAATAATGAAGATTTATTCCAATTCAGCATCTGTTAATAAAGATATGATAATAAAAGTTACGGATGAAAAACTACTAACTAAAACGGGCGGTATAGTTCAGGGTATGAGTGGCAGTCCAATAATTCAGAACGGTATGCTTGTTGGTGCAGTAACTCATGTGTTTGTAAACAACCCAAAACAAGGCTATGCAATATTTGCAGAGAGAATGTTAGAAACCTCCAATAAGCAGGAAACAAGAGAAAGAGACGAACTTTTAAATGCTTCCTGATAAAAAAGGGTAGAGACTAAAAAATCTCTACCCAAAACTTTTTATGATTATATTTATTTTAATTCTTTAGACTTTGTAATGGTGCGGGTATTCTTCCACCACGGTTAATGAATTTAGCAGGAGAAGCTGTGTTTAATTTCATAATAGGACCATATCCTAAAAGTCCACCAAAATTAAGTGTATCACCAATATCTTTGCCAATAGCTGGAATAAGTCTTACTGCGGTTGTTTTTGAGTTAACCATACCAATCGCAGCCTCGTCTGCAATAATACCTGAAAGAACCTCTGCAGTTGTGTCGCCAGGAACAATTATCATATCAAGACCGACAGAACAAACACAAGTCATAGCCTCAAGCTTTTCGATTGTCAATGCACCGCTTGTTGCCGCTGCTATCATACCAGCGTCTTCAGATACAGGAATAAATGCACCTGAAAGTCCACCAACGTGCGAAGATGCCATAACGCCACCTTTTTTTACAGCGTCATTAAGAAGTGCAAGGCATGCGGTTGTGCCGTGAGCACCGCATTGTTCAAGTCCCATTTCTTCAAGAATATATGCAACAGAATCTCCAATTGCAGGAGTTGGGGCAAGAGATAAATCAACAATACCAAATGGTACTTGAAGTCGTTTTGATGCTTCACAAGCCACAAGTTGCCCCATTCTTGTTATCTTGAATGCAGTACGCTTAACCATATCTGCAATTTCTGTAATATTAGCATCAGGAATTTTTGAAATAGCTGAACGAACAACACCAGGACCTGATACACCTACATTTATTACACAGTCAGGTTCGCCAACACCGTGAAATGCACCTGCCATAAATGGATTATCTTCTGGAGCGTTACAGAATACAACTAATTTTGCAGGACCAATGCAGCCTTTGTTAGCGGTAACTTCTGCTGATTCCTTAATAATCTGTCCCATCATTTTAACGGCATCCATATTAATACCTGCTTTTGTTGAGCCAATATTAACTGATGAACATATGTGGTCGGTAACATTAAGTGCTTCGGGAATACTGCGGATAAGTGCTTCATCACCAGCAGCAAAACCTTTCTGTACAAGTGCGGAGTATCCGCCGATAAAGTTAACACCAACTGTTTGCGCTACTCTTTCAAGAGTTTTAGCATACATAACAGGGTCACCTTTACCAGATGCTAAAATCATTGAAATTGGAGTAACAGAAATTCGTTTATTGATAATTGGAATACCATATTCTTTTTCAATATTTTCACCTGTTTTAACAAGATTTTCCGCTTTGCGAGTCATTTTCTCATAGATTTTATCACAGGTTGATTTTGCCTCACCAGTACAACAATCGAGAAGAGAAATACCCATTGTAATTGTTCGTATATCAAGATTTTCATCCTGAATCATATTAATTGTTTCAAGTATATCGTGTGTGTTAATCATTTTACTACCTACTTATATTCTGTGCATTGAATTAAAAATATCCTCGTGCATTACATGGATAGAAAGTGCCATTTCACTTCCAATAGCAGTAATTTTATCTGAAAATTCTGTAAAAGGAATATTTGCTTTCTCAAAATCAACAAGCATAATCATGCAGAACATATCTTGCAAAATTGACTGTGAAACCTCAATAACATTAACGCCGTTTTCAGTACAAGTGCCTGAAACTTTTGCAAGAATACCAACCATATCTTTACCAACAACGGTAATTATACCTCTCATTTTTAGTACCTCCGAAATTTAATTGTCAATATTTTAACATAGATAAATGAAAAAGTGAATAACTTTCTCAAATATCTTTTATTTTTTATTGAAAAAACGTACTATTGTGTAGTAAAATAATATTATTGAATATCGAGGTGACTTGCTATGTATAGAAATATTGTGGATTTACATGTCCATACTGATAATTCGTTTGATGGAAATCATTCTGCTACATTTTTTTGTGAACAAGCAGAATTTTTAGATTTAAGAGCAGTTGCCTTTACTGACCACTGTGAAGTTGACCAGTTCAAAGGTGATAATGCATATGAAAAACGAATTTTTCAGGCTTTTTTTGAAATTGAAAAAGTTCGTTCTGCATTCCGTGGTAAACTATTAATTCTTAACGGTATTGAATTAGGGCAGCCTGCATATGATATTGAAACTGCTAATAATATTGTCAACAGATATGATTACGACCAGATTTTAGGTTCAGTTCATAATCTTCGTGGCGGAGAAGATTTCTATTTTATGGAAAATCTTAATTTAGATGAGGCTGAAAAACTTTTAAAGGAATATTTTAATGCAATTATTGAAATGCTTGAGTGGGGTAATTTTGATGTTCTTTCCCATCTCACTTATCCATTAAGATATTTTTATTCAAAATCAAATTTAGATATAGATTTGACTAAATACAAAAACCAGATTGATGAAATTCTTTTACTTACATCAAAATCAGATAAGGCACTTGAAATTAATACAGCAGCACTTCGCCAACCACTCAATAAGCTCTCACCAGAAGTTGATATTATCAAACGTTTTAAAGAACTTGGTGGCAAGTTTGTTTCAGTCGGTTCCGATGCTCATTATGCCGAACACCTTGCGGCGGATATTGATATGGCATATTCTGCAGCATTGCAAGCAGGATTTGACAGTATAACATTTTTCCAAAATAGAACTCCAATACAGATAAAAATTGAAACGGAGGAATAAAAATGAAAGTAAAAGTGGCGGCAAAAATTAATTTGATGCTTGATATTCTCAAACAACTTGATAATGGCTATCACAGTCTTTTCATGATAATGCAATCGGTTGATTTGTATGACACAATCACTGTTGAAAAAAACAGCAATAATGAAATCTTCATAAAGTGTGATACCGAAGGTGTACCTTGCAACGAAAAGAATATTGCATATAAATGTGCCAAAGCCTTTTTTGACACACTTTCAATAAACGATAGGGGAATTACCATCGAAATTGAAAAAGCAATTCCTATGGCAGCAGGGACGGCAGGAGGAAGTGCTGATGGTGCAGGTGTACTTTATTGTTTAAATAAGATTTATGACACAAATCTTACAGAAAAAGAACTTTGTGAAATTGGTGCAAAAGTCGGTGCAGACATTCCTTTCAGCCTTATCGGAGGCACTGCAATAGCACTTGGAACAGGTACAATAATTGCTCCTGTTAACAATTTGCCCGAATGTTATATTGTTCTTGCAAAACCTGACCAGGATGTTTCCACTCCTGAGGCTTATGCACAGTTTGACTCACTTAATCGAGTTCGTCATTTAGATAGGGTATCAATGATTGATGCTGTTTCAAATGGAGATTATGATAAAATCTGTAAATTGTGTGGAAATGTTTTTGAACAAGCGGTTGAAGTTCCCAAAAGACCTCATATAAAAGGTGTTATGAGAAAATGCGGTGCAGATGCTTGTTGTATGAGCGGTAGCGGACCAACTGTTTATGGGCTTTTCAGCGATATAGAAAACGCACAGGATGCATTTTTAAAACTTTCTAAAAAATATGATAATGTTTATCTGTGCAAACCTACAAATAAGGGTATTATTGAATTATAAAAGATAAGCAGGAGAGGGAATATTGTGAAAAAATATGATGTGTTTGTCGTTGGTGCATCAACAACAGGATGTTGGTTTGCACATAAAATGGCTGAACAAGGTTTTAAAGTTCTTGTAATTGAAAAAAATCAGCCTGATGATGTTTCAAGGGAATATGATGTTTTCCATATGGGAAAAGCCGATATGGAAAAATTTGACCTTTTTATTCCTGAAGAGGATAGTCCGTTACGTGAATTTTCGTTTTCTCATTCTACAATGGTTTCACCTTACGGAAATTATCCAAAAGCTTGTGCAGAAGCACCTGTAATTGGATTACATAAACACGATTATATTATGACAATGGCAGAACGAGTAAAAAATGCCGGTGCCGAAATTATTTACGGCGCATCATTCACTGATTTTATTTACAACGAATCAGGCAAAATTATTGGTGCAAAATATACAACTGTTGACGGTGATAATGAGGTTTATGCAAGAATTGTTGCTGACTGCTCAGGTATTCCTGCAGTTGCTCGTACAAAACTTCCTGATTCATCTGTTGTTGGTAATTTTAAACTTACCAACAAAGATATTCTTTATGTTGTTCTATATTATGCAGAGTATCTTGAAAAGAATTTTGACCCAAGAGAACTTGATGGATTCTTTATGCAATATAAATCCTGGTCCGCACCTTCTGATAATCCAAATGGTGCAATTCTCGGTATTGGTGCATTTTACGGATATTCTTATGCTGAAGAAATTTTCAAAGAGCATTTTATGAAGAATGTTTCTTTCCCTGAATATACAGTTGAAAGAGTTGAAAAGGGTATGACACCGTATCATACATCTGTATATTCCTTGGTTGATGATGGATTTATAGCATTAGGTGATGCCGCTTGTCATACGAAACCAACCTGTGGTGAGGGATGCACATCTTCACTTGTAGCAGGAGAAATCGCTGTTGAAGTTATTTCTAATCTCTTGAAATCAGATAAATATCTTACAAAAGAAAGAATGTGGAGTATCAATAAGCGTTATATGACAGCACAGGGGAAGGATTTTGACTCAATGCGACCACTTCTTATGGGTATAATTTCAATGGACTACGATGAGGCGGAATATCTCTTTAAAAATGATGTTATGTTCAGTGAAAAAATTCTTGGCGGTATGGATACTGGACTTGTACTTGATGTAAGTGATATTACAAATATCATTAAAGGCGTTGTAAAAGGTATTGTAGGTAAAAACCTTAAACCATCAACAATTGCTAAACTTGTACGTAGTCTTATGTATAGCACACAGGTTGGCACTTTGTATGATAATTATCCTGCGCAATATGAGAAATTTTCTGAATGGAAAGAAAAAGCAGAGAAACTCTGGGCAGAAATTGGTCCTGTTGCAAGCACTTGTGACCCTGAAATGCTCAAGAAATTAGGATATGAATAATAAAAATCAGGCTTTATTTAAAGTAGTCAATACTTTGTTGTTGCAAAAAAAGAAAAATGATGGCAGACACTTTTTGTGTTTACCATCATTATATATTTTTGCTTTACTCCTGCTTATTTATATACTCAAACAATTTTGTGCAACCAAGAAGTACATCACCATATGTTGTCTTGAAATCTCTTGTGTACCATGGGTTTGCAACATCGCGGTCAATATGTGCAAAACTGAGTAATTTATGTATCTTATTATTCTTGTCATAACCAATAATTCGATTAATATTTCTTATATTGGCACTATCCATTCCGATTATGAAGTCAAAGTCTTCATAGTCGGATTTTTTTAATTGTACTGCTTGTCGTTTGGTATAGTGAATACCAACTTCGTCAAGCATTTTCTTTGTACCCCAATGTGTATCATTACCGATTTCCTCAGTACTTGTAGCACTTGAACATATTATAAACTCATTTTCTAAACCCTTATTTCTCACAATGTCTTTCATCACAAATTCCGCCATTGTTGAACGACAGATATTTCCGTGACAAACGAACATAATTTTAGTCATGCAATCAAAACCTTTCTTCGTTAATTCTATCATATAATCATATTTTTTCAAGTAATAATATAATCCTTTTTATCATATTAATTTATGACAGAACAGGAGGGTTTGTTTTGAAAGATTTAGTTGATGAAAGAGCATCGTTATTAGGAGAATATATTGTAGAGAATCAGGCAACAGTAAGGGCAACTGCTAAAGTTTTTGGAATTAGTAAAAGTACGGTACATATGGATGTTGCACAACGTCTTCAAAAAGTTGACCCGTATTTATATAAAGAGGTTAGAAAAGTACTTGATATTAATAAGGAAGAGAGGCATATTCGTGGTGGACTTGCAACAAAAGAGAAATATATGGCTAAAAAGTAATTTATGTCCATAATTTTGCAATAAATCTCTTGAAATTTCACTATATTCGTGTATAATATTATCTGTTAAAATATGTGTATATATTGAAAGGTGGACAATATAGTGGCAGACGAGAAAAATCTCTTTGTTGACCTTGAGCATCAAGTAATGGAGCTTTGGGAACAAGAGAAATATTACGAAAAACTTGTTGAAAAAAATAAGGGCAATAAAATGTTCCGTTTCCTTGACGGCCCAATCACAGCAAATAACCCAATGGGTATTCATCATGCTTGGGGCAGAAGTACAAAGGATATTTTTATTCGTTACAAGTCAATGCAG
>JAZNIQ010000304.1:0-3291 GCA_045577555.1 Candidatus Fimenecus sp. | reverse complement strand
CTCACCGCGGACAACCATATACTCCGCCTTGCACAGAGTAATATCCGTACCCTTGCAGTCGAGAATATCTCTGTCGCAGACGAAGAAGTCAGCATCGTTACCGATTTTTAGTGTGCCCGTGTTAAGCTCACCGAGCATCTTTGCAGGGTTAACTGTGTAGGTCCTGAGAGCCTCATAGGGTGTTATTGATTGTTCTTGCAGATAAAAATCCACCATACCGAGCATCTGTTCATAGGGGTTAACGGACTGCACGGGAGAGTCGCTTGAACCGCAGACGCAGACATCAGCACCGAGTAAATCCTTAAGGGGAAGCTGTCTTGCTATGATGCTTTCGGGTAAAAACTGCTCATAGCTTTTAAGAAAATGCTTGTCTATCCAGGAAAAGCCTGGCTGTACCGTAATGGCAAGTGGAAGCCTTTTGATAAGCTCCACAGCTTTCTTTGACGGGAACTCAAAGTGGTCAATTCTCATCATAGCACCGCTTGTGGGGATTCGGTCTTCAAGTTCACTGTAAATCTCAGTAATTTGGTCAATGGCGCTTTCACCGATGGCGTGACAGGAAAGACGGATGTTTTTATCAAGCACTTCTTTGACCTTGGCTTTGATTTTGTCCTTTTCGTAATAGCAGTGACCCTGTATGCCGTTATCTGTGTAAGGTTCATTAAATGCCGCACTGTGCGAGCCTACGGAGCCGTCGAGCTCCCACACACCGCAACCGCCTGCACGGAGAGTCTTCTGCTTTTTGCTGAAGCTCTGCAGTCTGTCATAGTCCATATACTGCGGGAAAAGTCGCACATCAATGTCCATACGCTCGGCAAGAAAAGCAAGAGCCTTGGTGAGAATGTCATTTTCAACATCTTCGTTGCCGTCCATAGCACATACTCTGCTGATACCGTAGGATGCACAAAGGTTTGAGAAGTTGGCAATGCCCTTGGCGATAATCGAGGGGGTGACATTTGAAGCGATGAGAGTTGTCACCTTGCCCTGCATAAACTCGTGAGCCTCGCCCGAGAAAACGCCGTCACTGTCCTCAGTGGGGAGCTTCAGCATTTCCATCAGCTTAGTCGAAATGGCACTGCTGTGACCGTCAATGCTGTAAACAATCATAGCTCTGCCCTTTGACCATTCGTCAAGCTCAAAACGGTTGGGAAGTCTTTTTTCATTAACTGCAGAAATGATAAAGCCGTTGGCAGTGATGATTTTCTGCTTGGGATTTGCCGTGCAGTAGTCACGGACTTTCTTGCCTATATCAGCCATATTGTCGGGCTTTACACCGTCAGAGGTGATTTCGCAGATATTGAAGCTCGCCGCCGCAAGTACGATGGTATAAAGCAGGTGCAGATGAGAGTCTGTCATTGTGGGGTACACGTGCTTGCCCTTAAGGTCAACCTTGTCATCAAAAGTACCTGTCGGGATTTCGATCCCCGTGTATGTAATCTTTTCACCCTCGGTAACCATTACGGAGAATATGTCCTTCTCCGATACCATAGAGTGAATGTTTCCGTTAAAATAAAGTTTTTTCATCATACGGGCACCACATTACCCACAGCCATAAGAAGCTGTGCGATGATAACTAGAATCTGAACGAATGTACCGCACTTGTTGCCGAGAGTGCTGTCGCCCTCATCCTTGAGGCTCTTTCTGTAAGCAGGGATAACAAGAATGGCGATAAGAATGCCGATAAGACCGCCACCGATGCGCATAAACTCCATAAAGCCACCGAGGTTGAGGAAGGTCATAAGAAGTGAGGGAAGAGTAGCGATAATCCAGCAGATTCTCTTGTCTTTTTTAATCTGCTCCTCGGTAATGTCAGCAAGGGCAAGAGAGATAGCCCAATAGCTCGTAATCATAGCAAGGATAGTGAAAAGTGAGCCTGCAATCTGTGCCCAAGAGCCGATACCCTTGCTCCAACCAATCATAGCAACCTCTGTAACCTCTATTGAGGAAAGAAGAGCACAGATGGTGATAACAACCATAAGTACAAGATTGTTTGTAAGGCCGAGGAAAACTGCCTTTTTAACCTTTTTAGCGTCGGCGTCAAGACCTTTAACAGCCTGGGGTACGGAGAAGAAGGCTGAGAAGGCAAGCATAGCCATACCGAAGAAAGCGAGAATGTGATTAGGCTGACCGATGCTGAAATTGAGGGGGTTATTGATGTTGAAAAGTGAGCACACGCCAAGCACACCGATAACTGCAAAGATAACCGACACGGCAACGGTTTCGCTGACGCCTACAGCCTTAAGGCCGAAGAGAACAACGCTTGCTGCAGCCACATAGAAAATCAGCTTTGATACTATCATCGGTACGCCGATAAGGTCGGTGATGATTTCAGCGGCACCTGATATGTAAGCGGCAAGGTTAGTGAACATAACAAGAGCCATTACCACAAAGAAGAAAAGGGTTATGGGTTTCTGATATTTGCCTGTGAAGAGATACTTCGAGAAAACCTCAACAATCTGTGATTTGCCGCCGCTTTTGATAGAGATATCGGCAATCATAAGGTGAATGATTAAGTTAGCGAGAAAGGACAGTACGAGAATAGCGAGAGCCATTAAGATACCGTTTTTCTCGGCAAGATAAGGCATAGCCATAATGCCGCCGCCCACACCGTAGCCTGTGATTATGCAGGCACTTTGCCATACTGAGAGTTTGTTCTTTTCCATATTTTTTTGCACTCCTTTGATTTAACTGTTAATGTCATTATATACCAAGTGAGAGGTTAAGGCAATGGGTTGGGGAAAATCTTGGAAACTTGTCAAGTATTTCGGGCAGATGGAAGAGTGAAAATGAAGTCGCTTCGCTGATGAATAATGAATAATTATTTGACATAGTTTTTCAGGTTTTTGTTTTGCCTGAAAAGAGAGTGAAAAACCACCTTGGTTATTATTCTAAAACGGAACATCTCTCCAACATTCTCCGACTTCCCTAAAAACAAATGAAAATAACAAAAAGATAATTGGCGAAAAAATTCAATATATTATTTACAAATACAAATTTTCTGCTATAATAAAGTTGATTATAATAAGCTATATTAATTCAAGGAGGATAGAACAATGAAAAGAACACTCAAAAAGTCTCTTTCACTTTTTCTTGCACTCATAATGATTATGAGCCTTGCACTGCCTGCTTTTGCAAAGGAGACACTCTGGATTTCTCAAAGCCTCAGTGATGTTCCCGTTATCCGTATTTCCGGTGACGGTGAAAAACTCGTTGACGAAAACGGCAATAAGGTTTTTCATTATAAGGATTTTGCGTCAATTCTTGAAAGTGATGACGAAGAGGAAGAGGACG
>JAZNIQ010000303.1:0-2785 GCA_045577555.1 Candidatus Fimenecus sp. | reverse complement strand
CATCTTCAATAGCGACACCTGCCTCAGCAGAAGGAAGCGGACATACATCTGCAGGTACGCCGAAGCTCTCAGTAACTTCAAGATAAGGCGGTGTAATCTGTTGATCAACCATTGACGAAAGGAAGATAGGAAGCGTCTGCAAAGGCATAGGAATAAGATTCGGGAAACCTGTAAACACCTCATTAGGAACAATTTCATCCATAAGCACAATTTTCTTTGAAAGCTTGTTACCCGGATTGATTTTTTCATCTGCACGAAGAGAAATATTAATAAGATGTGTGGTGTGCTTAACTATCATATTGTAATGCAGGTGCGCCATTCTGAGCTGAGGTCCTCTGAGGCCGGCAACATGTCTGTCAATAAAAGACGGAGCTGAAAGGTATGATGCCATCCAACGGTATCTCCATATACCTTTTACAGTTGAAACAGGGGCTTTAAGTGCCATTTTAATTATGTCTTTCCATGTAACAAGCCAACGGTAGTAGTCATACATTGTATCTTTAATGCCACGCCATTCACGATGTTTTAATATGGCAGTATGTTCTTTGTATAGTTTACCGTAATTATCCATTTTCTCTCATCTCCTTTGCTTTTTGAATTTTCTTGATTTCAAGGCTTTCAACAAATGCTTGAACTCGTGTTCGAAGTTGTCCAGATGCGGATGCTGTGTACTGACGGTCAACTGCTGCAGTAGGTACACCGTAATCACCGCTCATAATATAAGAGGCAAGTGCTCTTTCATATCCCCAGTATTCGCAGAATTTAAGCTGTTCGTACATTACACCATCGGCATTATATTTATCTACAAGATTTTTAACATAGTCGCGTCTTTCCTGCACCTTTTCGTGGCTCATATATCTTGGACATTGACTTGTTTTCATATAGTGAAGTGCAATCTGTGTAAGTACATCATCGTCATCATTTAATACAATTTCTTCGCGACCGGGCATAGAGCCGAAACAAAAACGGTCAGCAACAACCAATGCACCGCTGTCTTCAATAAGTTTTGTAAAGTCAGGGTCATCCATTTCAGAACCTACAACTACAATTTTTGCTCTATAATTCTTTTTTGCATCAGGTTCTCTTGTTTTTAATTCTTCTGCCGTTTCACGAAGTTTATCAACAATTAAATATTTTGGACAACAATATGTTGCAAGGCAAAGAACATGAAATTCATAACCCGTGATTCTTGGCTTATCTTCTTTTCTATATTCACCGATTTCTGTAATAAGACGACAGATTTCGTTATGTTCTTCAACAGCTTTTCTCAATGCAGCATCGCTTGTGTCAACACCATAAACTTTATGTAATTTATCAAGAACTTTTACCCTCAACTGATTTGCATAATGTTTAACTGTATGTTGCTCAATCTTAAAAGGAGAATCAACAAAAGTTACAAAAAATTTGTCGTTAGGAACAAGGTTGAGTAATTCAAAGTGTTCATAGCAACGATTCATTTCTGAGCAGGTTTCTGCACCAATAAGAGCGGAAAGGAAATTGTATCCACCTTCAATACCACGTTCGAGTAAAGCTTTTGAGTAACCGCAAAGAAAGGAACTCATATAATATGTTGCAATGTCCATGGAGCCTGTTCGTGGTGCTCTAAGTCTTACTGAAAAGCAGTTGTCAAGGTTTAATAAAACTTCAGGAATATGATAGCACGTGTATGCAATAGCAAGTTTGCCATCATCAGTTGCTTGCTTTACAAGGTCGTTGTTTGCCTCTTGCAACAGATTTTCAAAATAAATTAAATGTTTTAAATCTTTCATTTATATAACCCCAATCTCATTAAGAGCCTTTCTGACACCATTTACAACATTTGAATTATCTGGAAGATTAAATATGTTTTCTCCCTTAATATCAAATACTGATAAGTTTTTGTCATCCTCAATATAACTTAAAACAGGAATTCCGTTTGTGTTTATATAATCTTTAAGACTTTCGTCAGCCATACGGTTAATGATTACACCGATTTTTTCATACATTACAAGTTCATCAGCAACTGATTTTATTGTATTTATAACCTGACAACCTTTTTTACTTGGGTCGGTAATTAAAAGCAGGTGAGTAACCTTTTCCATAACACGACGATTAATCTGTTCAATTCCTGCTTCACCGTCAATTACAACATAATCAAATTCATTTGAAAGAATTGAGATAACCTCTTTTAAATAAGAGTTGATTTTACAGTAGCATCCTGCAGTTTCAGGACGACCTACTGCAATAAATAAATATCCGTCAGTTTCTACTAAAGCATCAAAAATTCTGTATTTTACTTCACCCAAAAGTTCAACGGCTGTTCTTGTGTCACCTTCATCAACAGATGCAATAATTTCTTTTCTTATATCATCTATTGTAAGCTTAACATCAATTCCTAAGGCAGTTGAAAGTCCAACAGCAGGGTCAGCATCAATAGCTAAAATCTTCTTATCTGGATATTTCTCGACAAGACATCTTACAATAGTGGCAGAGAGTGATGTTTTTCCAACTCCGCCTTTACCTGCAACTGCAATAATAGTTGAGTTTCTTTCCATTTTATCACCTTATTTAATTGCTATTGGCATATTCCATTTGAATGTCATAGCAAGAATTCTCAAAATAAATGTTACAAGCACACCAATAACAAGTGCTAAATTTTCTCCTATGTGAATGACATCACCATATATGTGAAGTAAATAGTAAACTGATGCACCTGCAAGTGCTGCAATAGCATAAATGCGTTTAACTAAAACAAATGGTGTGTAGTTTGTGAGCACATCTCGTAACATACCACCACATATACCGG
>JAZNIQ010000302.1:0-2349 GCA_045577555.1 Candidatus Fimenecus sp. | reverse complement strand
ATGTATGCATCTGTCAGAAACAAAGGTAGAAGTATTGGCTACATAATCGAAAAATATATTGGAAAAACAGGTAAAAAAATGTTTCTGCTTTTCTGTTGGCTTTTCTGCATTCTTGTTGTTGCAGCTTTCGCAGACATTGTGGCAGGTACGTTTATGGGTTTTACTGTAGTCGAAGGTGTTAAAAGTGCAAACATAACAGCCAATGGTGCAGTTGCAACGACTTCCATAATGTTTATCGTGTTTGCTGTAATTCTTGGTTTAATTTTAAAACACATAAAATTCCCCACAGCAATTAATACGATCATTGCGATTGTAATGTTGATTGTGTCAATTGTAATCGGTCTTAAAGCTCCCGTTTTCTTATCACTTGATGTTTGGCACATACTTGTATTTGTTTATATTTTTATTGCATCTGTTGTACCTGTATGGATTCTTCTTCAACCAAGAGATTATCTCAACAGTTATCTGCTTGTAGCAATGATAGTTGCGGCGGTTATTGGTGTTTTCGTAGCAAATCCTCAGATTAACCTGCCTGCATTTGTGGGATTTCAGGTTGACGGAAACTACCTTTTCCCAATTTTATTTGTAACAATTGCTTGTGGTGCTGTTTCAGGTTTCCATTCGCTTGTTTCATCAGGGACAGCATCTAAACAAATAAAAAATGAAAAAGATATGTTGCCCGTATCTTTCGGCTCAATGTTACTTGAAAGTATGTTAGCTGTAATTGCCCTGATTGCTGTTGCGTCATTCGCAAGTGGTGAGGCTGCAGCGCAGGGTTGGAATACACCTGCACAAATATTTGCAGGTGCAGTATCAGGGTTTTTGACAACTCTCGGACTTCCATCAAATATAGTTTACACGCTAATTACTCTTTCAATTTCAGCGTTTGCCCTTACGTCACTTGATTCTGTTGCAAGAGTTGGCAGACTTTCATTTCAGGAACTTTTCCTTGACGATTCAATAACTGATGAAAATATGGGTAAAGTTAGAAAAGTGCTTACAAATAAATACTTCGCAACGGCTATAACACTTGTGTTGGCATATGGTCTGACACTTGTAGGTTACAAAAATATATGGGCACTCTTCGGTGCATCAAACCAACTTTTGTCAGTATTTGCTTTCCTTGCCTGCGCAGTATTCCTTAAACGCACAAAGAAAGTTCGTTGGTTTATGTATATTCCCCTTGGTGTTATGCTCGCAGTAACTTTTTCGGCACTTGGTATGACAATTTACAAAAAAGCAACATTACTCATTACTTCAACCTCAGCAGACATATTTGGTGATATTTTACAACTTGTATTTGCGACATTGATTATTTTGCTTGGAATATGTGTTGTTATTGAAGGTTTTAAAAAGCTTTTTTATAAAGATAAAACGGTTTAAATGGAGGATTTATATGAAAAAAGCTTTAAGCATTATACTTGTTTTAAGTATGGTTTTATGCATAGGACCAGTATCATTTGCAGAATACTCAGATAATAGCCAAAATTCATCTGTTAACGACCTATCCACATTAAGAGATGAGAGATATATTGAACTCGAGAATGATACACACGAACATAAATTTGATACTAACCAATGTGTTTGTGGTATATATAAAGCTGATTACAGTGGTTATGATGCAGCTTATGACCGCTTTCAACAGCTTATGAATAATAATGATTTCAATGATGCTGCAATTGAATATGCAACAGAAAAACAGCAAGAAATGCTCGATGAGCACTTAGATGGCTTGTGGCTCAGAAATAACTACACTCAAGAAGAACAGTATATTCTTGATGGTCTTGAAGATGATTTTAATAAATTGTGTGATGACCTTGAAGCAGGTATAGCAGACGGCACATTTATTAAACCAGACTATTCTAAAATTGAAGCAAAAATATCAGAACTTGAAGAAAAAGATGTTGATAAAGAATACGTTGATGAAATTTCAGGCGTTAAAGCAGACCTCCAGAAAATCAAAGCAAGAAATCCTAAATCAATGGCTGAAATTACAGATGAACTTGCAGAAATGGAAAAACAAATAGATGGGATTATAGCAAAAATTGATGCAGTTAAAAACTGTACTCACAGTTGTCATAAAGGTGGGATTCCAGGTTTCTTCTGGAAAATTATACTTTTCTTCTCAAAACTTTTTGGCATAAATCAAACTTGTGAATGTGATATAGCACACTATTAAGCAAAATCTATAAATAAAGCAGGAGTAAATTATGAAAAAGTTCTTATCAATAGTCCTATCAATTATAATGACAATATCCGCTTTGCCGTTGGTTGTTACGGCGGCAGAGCAAGATGTGGTAATTCTTTATACAAATGATGTTCATTGTGCCAAGTCGGAGGCCAAGCGGT
>JAZNIQ010000301.1:0-4719 GCA_045577555.1 Candidatus Fimenecus sp. | reverse complement strand
TTTTACACCTCCTTATGGACTTTGCCCCCCAAACTCTCCTTGGGAGGAAGGATATGGGAATCGATATTTTTCCCCATAGCAAATATGAATTGTATCAAAAAAAGGCTTGATTGTCAAGCCTTTTCTAATTTTATTTTATGTTTCTTTCGCACAATCAGTTTTTCCTGATATTCACCGTCACATTTTTCCACGATTACCATAAACAAAGTTACATACAAAAGATATGGCACAGGACAGAAAACGCCCGGATTTACAAGTGACATCATTTCAAGGCTGATATACGACAGGAAAATGGTCATATTAAAAAGTGTAGCTCTTCGCCATATAAGAATGTTTCTTTTAATAAACTGATACACAAATGCAACAATTCCAACCGCACCAAAACTTGCACAAACCTGAATTGGAGCACAATGATACCAACAAAGTGCAAATTCCTTTGATGCGTGAACATCTCGATTACCCATATATCCAAGACCTGTGCCGAAAATCGGGTGTGTGAGGAAATCATTGATACCTCGGGCATAATGTTTTGCTCTGACTTCAGTGCTCTCGCCCATCAAAAAGTCATTTATTGCACTGAACAGTCGGTCTATTGTATATCCCAGAAATTCTGTAATCTGCGGCGCAAATGCCAGGAAGCCAAACAAAATACAAGCACAGATAATCACATATGCCAATCTTCTGCGACGATCATAAAGCATATACATAACAATGCACATAACAATTTCAATTGAACCGAAAACCATTCCACCACGGGAACCTGTAAGCAAAAGTGCAAAATAGAATATGAATCCGAAAACTGTTACATATGATTTTTTATTTGCCATTAAAAATGCAAACGGAATTGTAATCATAAGAATTGTTGAGCAATTATTACGCCACTGCAGATAAAGCAGTCCGCTACGGTCAATAACATCGTTTATATTAATAATATAATATGAAATCACCATAAATGATGCAAAACAGCCTGTAAGCACCATTACCTTTGTTAAATGGTCAATGAGAGAATAGTTACGCTTCGCATCAAGATGTGCATAGAAATAAACGTATATAAACAACATCGCAAAGCCTAATCCAAGCATATGATAAATGGAAGTAAGCGCAAAATACTCCTCAGTTGAAATGAAACCTAATCCTCCCAAAAGAATAGCAATTGATACAAAAAGAATTGGCTTGAACTGAGTTCCTTTTGTTGTAAGTCTTTTACGATATGCTATAAGGTGGAACAGCAACAGTATTGCAGCCGGTGCTATATACCATTTGTACGACATAAACACATCAAAAGAGTCATAACACTTAATAGCCACCAATGCTGCCAAGGAAAACGGTGCTAACCCCGCCATAATATCATCACTTAAACAAATACAGAACCCCACTATATATACAAATACTATTGTTCCTATAATTTCAAACTGTGCATCGGGGTAAACGGCACTGAGCGTTGTGAACACACCTGCAATGCAGAACAAAATTGCCATCCATTTTTCACTTAAAAGGAAAGCTCTGATGTTTTCTATTCTTTTTAAAGATTTTTCAGATTTAAAAATCATTTCCATAAGAATATACTCCTGCAATTTTATCATTATAATTATATCTTAAACAGGGCTTTTTTCAACACTTGTTACAACTCCTTAATAATTATTACAAAATTATTACAAATCCAAATTAACAAAATGTTAATGTATTATCCATTATTATTCCACATTTTAATGCTATATTTTATACAGTGGTTCACAATAAGATAACCCGGATTGAACACCATCTCTTATTGATGAATCAATCTTTCATTTTCATTCTCCTTTCTTATGTCTGTATAGACAGAAAAAGCTCCCACTTTTTAAGGTGGGAGCTTTTTACTATGTTAATCAGTTTTTATTCTTTGCGGTTGCTCTCTGAATTGCTTTAACGATTTCAACAATCGGAATAATAAGGAATGCAAGACCAAGTGAAATTGCATATTCTGTAAGTGAGAGCTTTGTGAATTCAAACATATTTGCAAGGAATGGAATTTCAACAACAGCTGTTGTGAGAAGGAATGAACCTACCATTGCACCGTAAAGCGCAATATTGTGATGTCCCTTAAAGAGCATTGCAACTGCTGAACCACGCTGTGAACGCATATTGAATGAGTGGAAGATTTCACACATAGCCATTGTAAAGAATGCCATTGTCATACCATCTGCACTATCTTCAATACCAAAGAATCTGAACGGTGTGCCTGTGTGGAGTGTTTCGATATATTCACCAATATAGAAAGCGATAATTGTAAGAACAGAAACGATAACACCCTGATATGCACAGTCAAAGCCAAGTCCGCCTGCGAAAACGCCGTCATTTTTGCTTCTTGGCTTTCTTCTCATAATATCATCTTCAGGTTTTTCAAGTCCCAAAGCAAGCGCCGGGAAACAGTCTGTAACAAGGTTGATGAAGAGAAGATGTGGAGCACGGAGAATTGTAAAGTTCATGATTGTTGCAAAGAAAATTGAAACAACTTCTGAAAGGTTTGAACCAAGAAGGAACTGAATTGCCTTACGGATATTGTCATAAATTCTTCTGCCTTCGCCAACTGCTGAAACGATAGTAGCAAAGTTATCATCTGCAAGAACCATATCGGCAACATTCTTTGTAACGTCAGTACCTGTGATACCCATACCAACGCCGATATCTGCACTCTTGATTGACGGAGCATCGTTAACGCCGTCACCTGTCATAGCAGTAACATAACCCTTGCTTCTCCATGCATTAACAATTCTTGTTTTATGTTCAGGCTGAACGCGAGCATAAACACAGATATTTTCAACGATTTTTTCAAATTCCTCATCTGAATACTTATCAATATCAGCGCCCATCATAGCCTGACTGTCATCTGTGAGAATACCAAGTTCACGTGCAATTGCTTTAGCTGTATTGATATGGTCACCTGTAATCATAATCGGCTTGATACCTGCGCCACGACACTCAACAATAGCATCCTTAACTTCCGGACGAACAGGGTCAATCATACCTGTAAGGCCGATAAATGTCATATCAAATTCAAGTGAAGCCGAATCATAAACTGATGGCTCAGCATCATAGGTCTTATAAGCAACTGCAAATACACGAAGAGCTTTATTACCCATTCTTGTATTTTCTTCCATAATCTTTGCACGGATTTCATCGCTCATAGGAACGATTTCACCATTTATATCAGCATGAGTACACTTTTTAAGAATTTCATCTGGTGCACCCTTTGTAAACTGAACAAATCCATTACCCTGACGGTGAACAGTTGACATCATCTTTCTGCCTGAGTCAAATGGAACTTCACCGACTCTTGGATATTTTTCAACAAGTGTTGCTTTAGGAAGTTCAAGAGTTGCTGCATAATTAATAAGTGCAACTTCGTCAGGTTCACCTGTACTCTTGCCGTCTTCCTGTACTTCTGCGTTTGTGCAGAGAGCCATTGCTGTTGCCAACTGCTGTTCATTTGGAGCAAAATGGTCAACAACGGTCATTACATTTTGTGTAAGTGTACCGGTCTTATCGGAACAGATAATCTGTGTACAGCCAAGTGTTTCAACAGCTGTCATTTTACGGATGATTGCGTTCTTCTTTGACATATTTGTAACGCCGATTGAAAGAACGATTGTCATAACCGCAACAAGTCCTTCAGGAATTGCGGCAACTGCCAAGGCAATAGCGGCAATAAATGAATGGAGAGCAACATCAAAATACTCTGTACTGCCACCAATGATAATCTTTGAAATAATATTGTATGCAAAAATAACTATACAAACACCGATAACGAGTTTTGTAAGAACCTTTGAAAGCTGCTCAAGTTTGATTTCAAGAGGAGTTTTTCCTTCTTCTGCAAGAGTAATTGCATTTGCAATTTTACCCATTTCTGTATCCATACCTGTTGCAACAACAACTGCCTTACCGCGTCCGTAAACAAGAGTTGAACCCATGTAAGCCATATTTTTACGGTCACCTAACGGAACTTCATCATCTTTTGTTCCCATAAGTGCGTTAACAAGTTTTGTAACAGGAACAGACTCACCTGTGAGAGCCGCTTCTTCAATCTTCATGCTTGCGCACTCAAAGATACGGCAGTCAGCAGGAATTGCGTCACCTGCGTCGAGAAGAATAACATCACCAACAACCAAATCTTCGCTCTTAACGGTTTCAACTTTACCGTCACGCATAACTTTAGTGGTTGCCGCCGACATCTTCTGCAATGCTTCAACCGCTTTTTCTGCCTTACTCTCCTGAATAACACCAAGCACAGCGTTAATCAAAACAACTACAAGAATGATTATTGAGTCTGTTGGAACATACATACCTGTTGCAGGGTCATGCTCAATAAACTCTGTTACAGCAGAAATAACAGCTGCAACAAGCAAAATGATAATCATTGGGTCCTTAAGCTGATCAATAAAGCGTGAAAGCATTGATGCTTTTTTAGCCTCTGCCAACTTATTCTTTCCGTTTGCTTCAAGTCGTTTTTCCGCTTCGGCAGATGTAAGTCCCTCCGGAGAACTCTTTACTTCTGCAAAAACATCATTGACTTCATGAAGATAATGCTTCATAAAAACACCTCTTTATATTTCTTTGCTTTCGCAATAAATTTATACAATATCAAAAAAGACCTTCCACAGTTTCTACTGCCGAAGGTCTTGCTTCCCGAATAATCGAGTACGGTAACCAGCCATTTCTGGCGATTGTTGATTACCGTAAACT
>JAZNIQ010000300.1:0-3519 GCA_045577555.1 Candidatus Fimenecus sp. | reverse complement strand
GGCTACACAGTTTTTGCATCATCATTTGCAATGTTTGCTGCAGGTCGTGCTTTTGAACAGGTAAGAAACTCAATCAGTTATACAAATCTTAATGTTAAAATCGGTGCAACTCACGCTGGTATATCTGTTGGTGAAGACGGTGCAAGTCATCAGTGCTGTGAAGACATTGGTCTTATGAGAACAATTCCAAATATGGTTATTCTCAATCCGGCGGATGATGTTGAAGCAAGACTTTGTGTACTTGCCGCAGCAGAGCACGAAGGTCCTGTTTATATGCGATTTGGTCGTCTTGCAGTGCCAAGAGTGTTTGATGAAAATTATAAGTTTGAAATAGGTAAAGGCTCTGTTCTTAAAGAAGGTGATGATGTAACAATCATCGCAACAGGTCTTATGGTTAATGAAGCACTTATGGCTTATGACGAACTTAAAGCAGAAGGTATTTCAGCAAGAGTGGTTAATATGGCAACAATCAAGCCGATTGACCGTGAACTTGTAATTGAATCTGCAAAGAAAACAGGCATTATCGTTACTGCAGAAGAACATAATGTAATCGGCGGACTTGGTTCAGCAGTTGCAGAAGTTGTTTGTGAAACAGTTCCTGTTCCTGTACTCCGTGTAGGTGTTGAAGATACATTCGGTAAGTCAGGTCCTGCAGTACAACTTCTCCACGAGTTCGGACTTGATGCTGCAAATATCGTTGCAAAATGCAAACAAGCAGTAGAACTTAAAAAATAAACCTTTCTCAGCTCTCTCTGATGAGGGAGCTGTCATTTTTGCAGAAAAAAGACTGAAGAAGAAAAAACCACCCACAATTGTGGATGGTCAATTATATTCTTGTTGAATTGTCTGTTCTTCCTATTAAATAATCAATACTTACTTCATAAAAATCTGCCAATTTCCAAAGCATTTCCACCGGAATCTCACGTTTGCCGTTTTCATATTGTGAATATGTGTTCTGCTTTATATTCAGTAGTTCTGCAAGTTCTTTTTGCTTGATATCTCTGTCTTCACGTAAATCTTTTAATCTCATAAAATCACCTTAATTTTATTTCAAAATGATTTTACATTATCACACTGCGAGATATTGACAATAATCTCAAATTGTGATATATTTCAAGTGTATAGAATAAAGATATTAAAATTATTATAGTTTATTTAATGATTGCAGGAGGTATATTATGAACAAAAAGAAAATACTCAAACTCATCGCAATTCTTTTGGTAGTAGTTTTGGTCTGTGCTGGCTCATTCGGTGGCTACATATTATACCGCTTTAATTTCAACAGACCTCAAAACCTTGTCCATAGCTATAAAGAAGTTTATAATCAAGAAACAATAACATATGATGTAGGTGACGATGGTGAATTCACAGTCCTTAAAATAAATGATACACATTTTTATAACGGAACTTGTGAAAACGACACTAAAACAATGGCAGATTTAAAGGTAATTCTTGATAAAACTCCCTGTGATTTTATTGTTGTCAACGGCGATATGGTTGACGGATTTAATCTTAATACCGATTATGATAAATATGGTGCAACAAAAATCTTTTCTGACCTTGTTGATAGTTATGATATTCCTTGGACATTTCTTCCGGGTAACAACGACGGTGAAATCGACGGCGAAAACGAAGATTTAATAGCATATATGATGCAGTATGAAAATTTTGTTTGTGGCAACGAAGAGAATATCGACGGTGATATGCATTTCTTTGTTGACCTTGAGTATAACGGCGAATTGGCACATTCTCTCGTTATGATGGATACTCACGCAAGAATAATCGAAGCAATCGGCAAATATGATTACATAAAAGAAAACCAAATCAATTGGTTGCTTAACGGAATCAACGAAAGAAAAGTTAAAACAAGTATTTTCTTTCATATGAATACACCCGCGTTCAAAACGGCTTACGATGAAGGAGAGGCATATAAGGGTTTCCCATCGGCATATGTTTTCCCGCTTGATTCAATTACCGAAAATAAACTTTTTGACGATATGACCGCCGATAACGAGTATATTTCGCTTATTTCAATCGGTCATGTGCATAGCAATAATATGTGTCATTTCTATAATGACAGGTATTATCAGTTAAGTAGTGTTAGCGGATATAATACCTCACACCCCGAAGATATGAAACCCTCTTGCACCTTAACAGTAATTGATGTTACAAAAGAAAACAGTAAGGAAATGTATAAATTTTCAAAAATTGAAGCATAAAAACTGCAGGGTGAAAACCCTGCAGTTTTTATCTATTTATTTCTTCTTGATTTCATAATCTTTTTTTAAAAATTCTTCAATTAATGTCTTATTATCCGTAATCTCTTTCTCAAACCAGATTCCGCCTGACCCTAAATCTTCAAGTTCGTGATAATCTGACCCTGATGTGACCATAAGGTTATATTTTTTTGCCCAGGCTTCTGCAATATCGTTACTTGAGTTGTGACGAGGATTACCATTGAATATTTCAACACCATCAAGATATTTAGGGTTTGTAACTTTCATTCCAACTCGGAAAGGATGTGCCTGAAAGACTAAAAAACCATTTTTATGAGCAAGTTCATAGAATTTTCTTATATTCATTTCAAGTAAGTGCGGAGTATTATATAAAAATTCTTTGTTTATTCCGTAAACAAGATAATCATTATCACCCTCACTTGTCCTGAAACGGAGTTCCATGCCTAAAAGCACATTAATTCTGCCATTGGCAGCTTTCTCTGCAGCATTATATCCACGAAGAAAAAAGTCAACTTTCTTTTTCCAAGATAAAAGTTCTCTGCCGTATTTCATATATGTTGAAGGGCTTAAATGGTCAGTTACAACAATTCCGTTATATCCTGCTTTAATATAATCTTCAACAGCAACTTTTGCTGCAATATTGGCGCAGTTGCTTGTTTCATGTGTGTGGAAATGCATTTCATATAAATATTTTTTCAAGGTAGTTCCTCAATTCGTTTTTGTATTGTTTATATTATATACTCTTTTATTATCAAAGTCGATAATTTTTTACAATTTAACAATATTTAATGTTTGAAAAAATACTCATTTTGTATTATGATATATGTTAGGTTTTAATACGGAGGTTTCACTATGAGTTGTAACTGTAAAAATACAAATGATTTCTCACTTCTTGAACCATGTTTGCAAAGATATGCTTTGGTTCCCGGAAGTCTTATAACAATCTTACAAAATGCACAGGATATTTACGGTTATTTGCCCGTGGATGTTATTTTACATATTTCTCAAAGAACAGGCATTAAAGTAACCAAAATAATGGGTGTTGCAACATTTTATTCTCAATTCAGATTACAGCCTGTTGGCAAATATCTTATCATGCTTTGTCAGGGTACAGCCTGTCACGTAAATGGTTCGTTACAGATTGAAAAGGTAATTAATGAATATTTGGGTATTAAAGATGGTGAAACAACAGAAGACGGTCTTTTTACACTTAAAAATGTTGCTTGTCTTGGATGCTGCAGTCTTTCACCTGTAATGATGATTAATGATGATACATACGGCT
>JAZNIQ010000299.1:0-9292 GCA_045577555.1 Candidatus Fimenecus sp. | reverse complement strand
CACAGTTGGTCTTGTAAAAACTGTTCCTGACGGAATGAAACCGGGTAGCGACGTTGCTAATATGAGTGTTATGGGATTTGACCCTTCAATTTACTATACAGGCAGAAGCCCACTTGAAGCGGCAAGTATCGGTGTTGACCTTAAAGATACAGATGTTACTCTTCGTTGTAATATCGTGACTCTTTCAGATGAGGAAAACTACGCTAACAAGACTATGGTTGACTACTGCGCAGACGATATTTCAACTGCTGAAGCAGAAAAAATTATCGAAACGGTACAAGAGCATTTCGGCAATGATATTTATAAGTTTTACAGTGGTGTAAGTTATCGTCATTGTCTTGTATGGGACAACGGCACAACTGATTTGGGTAATATGACTCCCCCACATGATATTTCAGGCAGAGTTGTGGGCGAATATCTTTCAACAAGTGAAAATGCAACTGATTTAATCAGAATGATGAAAGAAAGTTATGATTTACTTAAAAACCATCCGGTAAATCTTGAAAGAATCAAGAACGGAAAACGTCCTGCAAACTCAATATGGCTTTGGGGCGAAGGTAAAAAACCTGCACTCTCACCTTTTGAAGAATTATATGGAATTAATGGTGCTGTAATTTCAGCAGTTGATCTTCTTAAGGGTATTGGCAAATGTGCAAAAATGGATACACCCGATGTTGAGGGAGCAACTGGCTACATAGATACTAACTTTGTAGGTAAGGCACAGGCTGCAGTTAAAGCACTTAAAAATGGCTGTGACTATGCTTATATCCACATTGAGGCTCCTGACGAATGCGGTCACAGACGTGAACCTGAAAACAAAGTTCGTGCAATAGAAATTATTGATGAACAGGTATTACCCATTATTTTTGACGGATTAAAGGATTACGATGACTATAAAATTATGATTCTTCCTGACCATCCTACACCTATTGTTACAGCAACTCACGCTTCTGACCCTGTTCCATTTATGATTTATCATAAGGGTAATGAAGTTGAGGGTGTTGATACTATCAACGAAGAAACGGCAAAAGCAACAGGAGTTTTCATTGAAAGTGGCGTTGCACTTATGAAGAAATTTTTGGAGGACTGATTAAAATGAGTTATAAAATAGAAACCAACTGCGTTCAGGGTGCTTACCGCCCCAAAAATGGTGAACCAAGAGTACTTCCCATTGCACAGAGTACAACTTTTAAATATGACACAAGTGAAGCAATGGCTAAACTTTTTGACCTTGAACCAGGTTATATGTACACTCGTCTTGCAAATCCTACAAGTGATATGGTTGCACAGAAAATCACAATGCTTGAAGGCGGTGTTGCAGGTGTACTCACTTCTTCAGGTCAGGCTGCAAACTTTTTTTCACTCATCAATATTATGGGTGCAGGTGACCACTTTGTAAGTGCTGCTACAATTTACGGCGGTACATTCAACCTTTTCAATGTTACAATGAGAAAGTTAGGCATTGAAGTTACTTTTGTTGACCCCAATGCAAGTGAAGAAGAAATTCAAGCTTGTTTTAAGCCTAACACAAAGGCACTTTTCGGTGAAACTATTGCAAATCCATCTCTTGATATCCTTGACATTGAGAAATTTGCAAAAATAGCACACGCTAATGGTGTTCCGCTTATTATCGACAACACTTTCCCAACTCCTATTAACTGTCGTCCGTTTGAATTCGGTGCTGACATTGTTACACACTCCACAACAAAATATATGGAAGGTCATGCAAACATTATCGGTGGTGCAGTTATTGACAGCGGTAATTTTGACTGGGAACAGAATGATAAATTCCCGGGACTTACACAGCCTGATGAAAGCTATCACGGTGCTGTTTATACCAAGGATTTCGGTAAAGCAGGTTATATTACAAAAATCGTTGCACAGCTTCTTCGTGACTACGGTTCAACTCCAGCTCCACAGAACTCCTATTATCTTAACTTAGGTCTTGAAACACTTCATCTCCGTATGGAAAGACATTGCAGCAATGCCCTTGCAGTTGCAAAGTATCTTGAAGCAAATGACAAGATTTCTTGGGTTAACTACCCTGCCCTCCCCGGCAACAAATATTATGAACTTGTTCAGAAATATATGCCAAAGGGCACTTGTGGTGTTGTTTCATTCGGCGTTAAAGGTGGCAGAGAGGCAGCAGAAAAGTTTATGAACTCACTTAAACTTGCGGCCGTTGTTACTCACGTTGCAGATGCAAGAACTTGTGTGCTTCACCCTGCTTCATCAACTCATAGACAATTAAGTGACCAGGAATTAGTTGAATGTGGTGTTTCTCCTGACCTTATCAGATTTTCGGTTGGTATTGAAAATGTTGAAGATATCATCGCAGATATTGAACAGGCACTTGAAAACATATAAATGCAAAGCAAAAAATTAAAGGGACGATAAATCGTCCCTTATTTTTATTCCTCTATAAAATACCAATCGCTTGGATTAGTATAACTATTATCCTTATCAATGAATATATCTATAAATTCATCATCATCAATTAAAACAGTATGTTCAACTCCTCTGTAAATAAAACCATACTTTTCTGCAGTAATTTCTGCACCAAAGAATATATTTATATTCTCACCATACCATCCCATTGAATATAAACCTATCTCCGAAATATTTGCACTCGTTCCACCAACACAATTCATTCTGCTTTTAAATAATTTATTCCGTTGAAAAAGTACCATATATGCTTCTTCATTATCGTGATAAAGATATGCTATATAATCACCTTTTATTGTGAATTTGCTACATCCATATTGAAAAACATTTTCGACATCTAACATATCACAAAATGTGGCTTTAATAGCGTAGTCATCGTTGGATGATATTGAATTTGTGTACTCGTAAATTGGATAAAATGCTAAAACACCTATTAATAAAACTAACGCAAGAATAAGTGCCAACATTTTTTTTGATTTAGATTTTTTTAGTGACTTTACAATTATTTCATTTGATGCGTTTGGAATTTTTTCTTCGCTGATTTTTTCGCCGTTGAGAATTTCGGTTACTGATACCCCAAGAGTATCTGCAAGTGGAATAAGCATTGACACATCAGGTACACTTCTGCCCGTTTCCCACTTTGAAACGGCTTTATCGGTAATATTAAGTTTTTCAGCTAAATCTTTTTGATTATACCCTAGTTCTTTTCTGCGTTCTGATATAAATTTTCCTGTTTTTTTATTATCCATAATTATTGCCTCCTGACCTTAAAATAACACAATTACACAAAAAAGTCACCCTACCATCAGTAGAATGACATAATTGCTCATAAAAATAAACAATGGCAGGATCCGTACCCCGCCACCTTGATTGATATTTAAACTAATGAAGGTTTCTTTACTTAGAATGACTTATTTTACAAGTTGTTCAAAAATCGAAACATATTCCGGGAATAATGGAGTGAATTTTAATATTATAAGCGCAACACTTGCACCAACAACAAATCCACCGATAACTTCCGGTAAAGTATGTCCCTCTACTTTTTTAAGTTTTTTGAGGTCCTTGCCGAGTACTGCCTCACGAACAAGTTTAAATTCGTCAGTAAGTTTTCCCATAGGAAGTCTAACTTTAATTGCATCAAACATTGTTATAAATGCAAACACGCCTGCTACTGCAAAAATATTTGAATCCCACCCCTCAAGAGCACCGATACAAGTGCAGAGGGAAATTACAGTTGCTGTGTGTGAACTTGGCATTCCGCCCAACTTAAAAAGAGTTTCAATTGTAACCTTTTTTGCTGTCTTACCGTTTTTCTTATCAATAAAATATTTTATTGTATTAATAATAACTTTCATCAACTGTGCAACAAACCAAGCACAAATACAAACAATTATAATTCTCATAACTTACCCCTTTGATTTGCTTTTTCATAATTTTACAATAATCACCAACAAATTGCAAGTAATAATTGAAAAGGATATAAAACACTTTATTTCGGCAAAATATTCAAAGGTGGTTTATGATTTTAGTGCAAAACTCCAAAGTTCTATATTTTGTGATTTTTTTATTTACAAACACTTTATGTAGTGATATTATATTTTTAATAAAGAAATCGATTTCGGCGAATACGGCGAGATTTTGGTATATGAACTCTTGCAATCTTGTCGTCGAACAAGATTTTTTTTTGCAAATTTTAAACTTTTATAAAGTTTAAGGAGGATAATGAAAATGGCAAAAAACAAAAATGCAATCCCCGAGACAGGCATTTACAATGCTCGTGAATTGGGCATTCCAAAAATGGTTGTTTTAGGATTTCAGCACATGTTCGCAATGTTTGGTGCAACAGTTTTAGTTCCGCTTCTTACAGGTCTTGATGTTGCAACAACACTTCTTATGGCAGGTCTTGGAACTCTCTTGTTCCACGTAATCACAAAATTTAAGGTTCCTGCATTCCTTGGTTCATCATTTGCTTTCCTTGGTGGTTATGCAGCAGTTGCTCCAAAACTTGGTGAAAACGGAGATATTCCTAATAAAGAACTTCTTCCCTATGCTTGTCTTGGTGTTGCTTGTGCAGGCCTTGTTTATCTTGTACTTGCAGGTATTATCAAACTTGTAGGAATCAAGAAAGTTATGAGATTCTTCCCTCCTGTTGTTACAGGTCCGATTATTATTGCTATCGGTCTTGGACTTTCGGGTTCTGCAGTTAACAACTGTGCAACAAACTGGCCACTCGCTCTTATCGCCCTTGCAATCGTTGTTATTTTCAACATCTGGGGTAAAGGTATGGCAAAGATTATTCCAATTCTTCTTGGTGTTCTTGGTGCTTACGCTGTTGCTATTCTTGTTGGTAATGTTGGTGGTGTTGAAGGTTGGGCAATCGACTTTTCAGCCGTTAAGGAAGCTGCATGGATTGGCCTTCCTATTCATAAAGAAGCAACTATTCTCGGTGTTGACTGGTCAAACAAGAGCCTTATTATCAGTGCAATAATTGGTATTATGCCAATCGCACTTGCTACAATGATGGAACACATCGGTGACATTTCTGCAATCAGTGCCACTGTTGGTAAGAACTACATTAAAGACCCCGGTCTTCACAGAACACTCACAGGTGACGGTCTTGCCACAACTATTGCATCTCTTCTTGGTGCGCCTGCTAATACAACATACGGTGAAAACACAGGTGTTCTTGCTCTTTCAAAAGTTTATGACCCTAAAGTAATCAGACTTGCTGCTGTTTTTGCAGTTGTACTTTCATTCTCACCTAAATTTGCTGCAGTAATCAACTCTCTCCCAACTGCTATTATCGGTGGTATTTCATTCGTACTTTACGGTATGATTTCCGCTATCGGTGTTCGCAATGTTGTTGAGTCAAAGGTTGACTTTACAAAGAGCCGTAACCTTATTGTTGCCGCTATTATTCTTGTTTGTGCACTTGGTCTTTCAAGCGGTGTAACATTTGCAATCGGTGGCGTTACAATCACACTTTCTGCTCTTGCAGTTGCTTCTATCACAGGTATTGTTCTCAACGCAATTCTTCCCGGTAAGGACTATGAATTCACAGAAGAAGAGCCAAAAGACACTGGTGTAAACTTTGCGGCAGGACAAAATTCAAAACGTCTTGAGAAAGAAGAAAAATAAGTTTTAAATTATAATTTATCCTCGTAGTTTATTGCTACGAGGATTTTTTTGTGATAAAATATATAAGGTGACTTTAAATGATTAAAAATGACAAAACAAAAGGAATTATATATATTATCATTTCTGCTTTTTTCTTTGCTCTTATGGGACTTTTTGTAAAACTATCAGGTGATTTGCCCATAATCCAGAAAAGTTTTTTCAGAAATGCCGTAGCAATGATTTTTGCTTTGGTTCTTATAACAAAAAATCACATCTGGGAATTGCCAAAGGGTAAAAATATTAAATATCTGCTTATTCGCTCTGTTGCGGGCACTTTGGGAATTCTTTGCAATTTCTATGCAGTCAGTAAGATTAACCTTGCAGATGCATCGATGCTTAACAAGCTCTCCCCTTTTTTCGCAGTTATTTTTTCAATATTCGTCCTTAAAGAAAAAGCAAATTTTAAGCAATTCTTTGCAGTTACGCTGGCGTTTATCGGTGCACTATTTATAATGAAACCATCCTTTTCTTTTGATGCCTTGCCCGGATTTTTTGGGTTTTTAGGCGGACTTGGTGCGGGTCTTGCATACGCTTATGTGCGAAAACTTACACAAAACGGATTTAAAGGTCCACTAATAATATTCTACTTTTCAATGTTCTCCTGTGTGGTTACATTACCTTGGTTAATATTTGATTTTACACCAATGTCACCCCAACAATGGCTTTTCTTGATTCTTGCAGGACTTTCCGCAAGTGGTGGTCAATTCTTTATTACAACAGCTTATAGTAAAGCTCCAGCAAAAGAAATTTCCGTTTATGATTATTCACAGATTATATTCACAACACTACTGAGCCTTATTGTATTCGGTGATTTACCTGATTTATTAAGTTTCATCGGATATGCAATTATTGTATCAGCTGCTTTATTCAATGCTTTTAATTCACTCAGAAAAGTTTGACTTTTCACTTGTGTTTTAGTATAATTTTTAAGTAATTTTTTATGGAGGTAGTCTTATGGATAAAAAAACGATTAAATTGAATGACATTTACCCCATAATTAAAGAACAGATTGAAAGTGGTGGCACGGTACATTTGCCCATCAAAGGAACAAGTATGCTGCCATTACTTCATCAAGACAGAGATTTTGTACAACTACACAAGTGCGAAAATGCAAAAATTGACGACATAATTTTCTATCTTCGTGATAACGGACAATTCGTTCTTCACCGTATTGTTGGTAAAAACGAAAATGGATTCATTCTTTGTGGTGATAATCAATGGAAAAAAGAATTTGGAATTGAAAACCGCCATATAATAGCTGTCGTTGATAAAATTGAGCGTAAAAACAAGGTTTTTGATACATCAAAACTCTCATATAGAATCTACAGTAAAATCTGGGTTTCAATATTACCGTTAAGGCCGTTTATTCTTGTTCCGTTAAGAAGAATAAGGATTATCTTAAGAAGATTTTTTAAATAATAATTACAGAAAGGAGTTATCTGGTATGAACGATTTTCAAGTTTTAGAAATTATAAAAAATGTTCTGAATCCAACTGAATTCAAAGCTGTTGCAATTGAAGATTGGAAAAAATTAATTGGTCGTGTGCGTACCATTGGTTTACTCCCCTGTATAGCATATTATTCCGAAATGCTTCCTGAAGAACAAAAACCTGATGTTGATATTGTTGCTTTTTTAAAGAATTCTTTGATACAATCTACAGTTTTTAGTGCTAATCAGTTGTACGCTGCTGAAGAAATGCAGAGAACTTTTGAAGAAAATGGAGTTTGCAACCTTATTGTGAAAGGAATTAAAACAAAATCACGTTATCCCGACGAAGTTCTTCGTACTATGGGTGATATTGATATACTATATAAGCCTGAACAACACAAACAGGTTTATGAATTAATGAAATCATTAAAATATGACGGTTATCAGGAAGGAAGAAAGAACGATACTTATACACGTGACCCTCACATTATGGTTGAGGCTCATCGTCAGCTTGTTTCTTCAGAATCTGTTTTTCTTGACTATCTTGACTCCGTATGGGACAGGGCTGTGCTTTGTAAAGGTTGCAGTTATACATATGAAATGACTGTGGAAGATGAGTTTATCTATAATATAATCCACCTTGTTGAGCACTTTAAACACGGTGGTGTAGGAATTCGTTTCATCATGGATATTGCTGTTTATAAAAGAATACCGATGAATCAAGATTATCTAAAAAATGAACTTACTAAATTAGGAATATACGACTTCTATTTAAACATTTCTGCTTTGGCAGAATACTGGTTTGGAAACGGAAAAAGCACTGATTTATTAGACAGGCTCGGCGAGTATATCCTTTCAAGCGGTGTTTTTGGCAATCACAAAAACAGCAGTGCACTTTCTGTTAGTGAAAAAGGTAAAATCGGCGTATTTCTCAAAGCCTGTTTTCCAAATTACAAGGGAATGGTTTCAATGTTCCCCTGGCTTAAAAAATTCCCCTTTCTTTTACCTGTTGCATGGATAATCCGCGGTTTTAACACTATCACCAAAAGGAAAAATCATATTCAGATTTATATGAATATAGCCAAAGATGGCGATGTTAAGAAAGGAAAAGAACTAAAAGCTTTTTACGAAGAATGCGGATTATCATAATTACTTAATCATCTACCTCCTGAGAATTGAAATATTCAGGAGGTTTTTTCTTTTGTACAAATTTTAAAAGTTGCACAAAAATTCTAATAAGATAATACCCAAATTTTGTAGATGATATTACATTTTTTCATTGACTTTAAGGGAAAAATTATTATATAATAGTTTGTAATTTTAATATGCGATAAATCCGTGTTTTTCTGAACAATGCATACTGGAATTTCAATCTGTAATTTTTTATATTGGAGAGATATATATGGAAAGAAAAGTCGGTACTGTTTCAAGAGGTATCCGTTGTCCAATCATCAGACAAGGTGACGACCTTGTTGATATTACAGTAACAAGTGTACTTGAAGCTGCTGAAAGCGAAGGTTTTTCTCTTCGCGACAGAGATGTTGTTTCTCTTACTGAATCAATCGTAGCACGTGCACAAGGTAACTATGCTTCAGTTGATGATATTGCTGCTGATGTCAAGGCTAAACTTGGCGGTGAAACAATCGGTGTTATTTTCCCGATTTTATCACGTAATCGTTTTGCAATTTGTCTTCGCGGTATTGCTAAAGGTGCTAAAAAAGTTGTTCTTATGTTAAGCTACCCAAGTGACGAGGTTGGTAACTCATTGGTTTCACTTGACCAGATTGATGAAGCTGGTATCAATCCTTATTCAGATGTTCTTGATGAGGCAAAATACAGAGAACTTTTTGGTGAAAACAAACACGAATTCACAGGCGTTGACTATGTGTCATATTACTCAGATATTATCAAAGAGGCAGGCGCTGAAGCAGAAATTATTTTTGCTAATCAGCCAAAAACAATTCTTAACTACACAGATTGTGTTCTTACTTGTGATATCCACACAAGAGCACGTACAAAGAGAATCTTAAAAGCTGTGGGTGCTAAAGTTGTTTGCGGACTTGACGATATTCTCAATGCTTCTGTAAACGGAAGTGGGTGTAATGAAAAATACGGTCTTCTTGGCTCAAATAAATCAACTGAAGATACCGTTAAACTTTTCCCAAGAGATTGTCAAGGACTTGTTGAGGATATTCAGGCAGAATTTCTTAAGAGAACAGGTAAACACATTGAAGTTATGGT